>NZ_JBSGZP010000346.1:0-7692 GCF_053611065.1 Streptomyces sp. NPDC054840 | reverse complement strand
GTGCGGAGCGGACGGCTCAGTACTGGGGACGCCGGAAGTAGTCGCCGGCCTTGGCGAGACCGATGATGATGGTGAGGCCGAGGGCGAGGGAGACCAGCGACGGCAGCACCGTGATGAAGGTGGCGCCGGCCTGGGTGTGCTCGCTCGCACTGATCGCGACCAGGTACACCAGCACGCCGAGAGCGGCGAAGAGGGTCTGGAGCGAGCCGTAGACGATGCCGGAGACGCGCACTCCGCCGCGGCCCTTGCCCATCTTGGCCGCGGTCAGGATGGGCCACAGGGCGAAGCCGATGAAGAGGACGCCCACGACGACGCCCGCCGTGCCGGCGATGGCACCCGCGTCCTCGGCGGAGGAGCTGGAGGATTCCGAGAGCGCCGCGGCGAACACCGCACTGCCGATGATGAAGAACAGACCGCCCAGGGCCTGCAGGGCACCCACGATGAAGAGGATGACGCGCGCGGCCTTCGCCCCGCCCGGCATCTCCATGTGGGCCCCGGGGTATCCGCCCGGACCGCCCGGATAGCCGCCCGGGTAGCCCTGCGGGGCCTGCTGCGGGTAGCCGTAGCCGTTCTGCGGTGGGATGCCCTGCGGGGCCTGCTGGGGGTAGCCGTAGCCGGGCTGGCCCTGGGGGGCCTGGGGCGGCTGCTGTCCGTACGGATTGTGCGGGTCGCCGAAGCTCATGGTGGGGTGTTCCTCCGTGTGGTGCAGGGACGCACGGCACGAGCGCGGAGGAATCCTGCACGGTGCGGTCCCGCCCCCCGGCACTGCCCGCGGCACTCAGTCGCTTCATCGTGGTCCGACCGGCCGTTACTTGTCCAGCCTGTCGGGCTACGGGCCGTGACTTGTTGTGCAAGTGCAATGAACCCTGAGCCCTTGCGAGTGCCTTGACTGGAACCGGGGCCACCTCATCCGGGAGGATGGGGTCATGACCGCCCAGATTCTCGATGGCAAGGCCACCGCCGCAGCGATCAAGTCCGAACTGACCGCCCGCGTGGCGGCCCTGAAGGCCCGGGGCATCACCCCCGGCCTCGGCACCCTCCTGGTCGGTGACGATCCGGGCAGCCGCTGGTACGTGAACGGCAAGCACAAGGACTGCGCCGAGGTCGGCATCGCCTCGATCCAGCGCGAACTGCCCGGGACGGCCTCCCAGGAGGACATCGAGGCGGTCGTCCGCGAGCTCAACGCCAACCCGGAGTGCACCGGCTACATCGTCCAACTCCCCCTCCCCAAGGGCATCGACACCAACCGGGTCCTGGAGCTGATGGACCCGCTGAAGGACGCCGACGGCCTGCACCCCATGTCGCTCGGCCGGCTGGTGCTGAACGAGCCGGGACCGCTCCCCTGCACCCCGTACGGGATCGTCGAACTGCTGCGCCACCACGACGTCGGCATCAACGGCGCGCACGTCGTCGTCCTCGGCCGGGGCATCACCGTCGGGCGGTCCATCGGCCTGCTGCTGACCCGCAAGTCCGAGAACGCCACCGTGACGCTCTGCCACACCGGTACGCGCGACCTCTCCGCGCAGCTGCGGCAGGCGGACATCATCGTCGCGGCGGCCGGTGTCCCGCACCTGGTCAAGCCGGAGGACGTGAAGCCGGGCGCGGCCGTGCTCGACGTGGGCGTCAGCCGGGACGGGGAAGGGAAGATCGTCGGCGATGTGCACCCCGGCGTGGCCGAGGTGGCCGCGTGGATCTCGCCGAACCCGGGCGGAGTGGGCCCGATGACCCGGGCCCAGTTGCTCGTCAATGTCGTCGAGGCGGCGGAACGGACCACCAGTGCGGGCTGAATCGGACGCGGAGAACGCGGCGGACGGCGGCTCGGCCAGGGCGAACGGCACCCCCGTCGCCCCGGTCGTGCCCGCCACGCCCGGCGTGCCCGTCACGCCGGCCGGTCCCGACACGGCCGGTCCTGGCGCGGCCGGTCCCGGCACGGCCGGTCCTGGCGCGGCCGGTCCCGACACGGCCGGTCCCGGCACGGCCGGGGCCGAGCCGGCGGCCAGGTCCCGCCGCTTTCCCTCCATCACCCGGGACACCGCCCGCCCCGAGGGCAGCGGTCGCGCCGTCCCCGGGGCCGTGTCCACGTCGGCCCGTCAGTGGCCGATGCTCAGTGTGCTCACCGCGACCGCGGTCGGGCTGCTGGCCACGGCCTTCGGACACCCGCGGGTCGGCTGCCTGGCCATCGGCCTGGCTCTGATCGCGGCGTCGGTCATGCGGCGCGTGCTGCCCTCGGTGGGGATGCTCGCGGTCCGCTCCCGCTTCACGGACATGATCACCTACGGTCTCCTCGGTGTGGCGATCACGCTGCTCGCCCTGGTGATGGCGGCGCCCAAGCCGTGGCTGGTGGTCCCGTTCATGGAGAGTGCGGTCCGCTTCACCGTGCGGTGAGCGGCGCGGGTGATGCGGGTGATGCGGGTGACGTGAGGGCCGTGAGCGACGTGGGCGACGTGGGCGACGTGGGCGCGGCCGACGTGGCCGCGACGGCCGGCCGGGGGCCCCGAGCCCGCCCGGACCAGGACGTCCGGCATCCGCCCCGGGTCCGACAACGCGGGGCACCGGACGGGACGGATCTTCCTGGCCGAACAACGGTCCGAGACGCGCTTGAACCTTCGAACGCAGGGATCCGTGTGCCGTGCACCACAGGGACCCGGGGATTAGCCCGGTCCCGGGTCGGATAGCCTGACCGCGGATGTCTCTTCACGTCAAGATTCTGGGAGCGGCGTCCTCCAGCACATGGGGCAGGGACGCCCCACCGCCAGCTGTCTAACGGAGAAGGCCATGACCCGCACTCCCGTGAATGTCACCGTCACCGGCGCCGCCGGCCAGATCGGCTACGCGCTGCTCTTCCGCATCGCTTCCGGTCACCTGCTCGGCGCGGACGTGCCGGTCAAGCTCCGACTTCTGGAGATCCCCCAGGGCATGAAGGCCGCTGAGGGCACCGCCATGGAGCTCGACGACTGCGCCTTCCCGCTGCTCGCCGGCATCGACATCTTCGACGACCCGAACCAGGGCTTCGACGGTGCGAACGTCGCGCTGCTCGTGGGCGCCCGCCCCCGTACCAAGGGCATGGAGCGCGGCGACCTGCTCGCCGCCAACGGCGGCATCTTCAAGCCGCAGGGCCAGGCCATCAACGCGCACGCCGCGGACGACATCAAGGTCCTGGTCGTGGGCAACCCGGCCAACACCAACGCGCTCATCGCGCAGGCCGCCGCCCCGGACGTACCGGCCGAGCGCTTCACCGCGATGACCCGCCTGGACCACAACCGCGCGATTTCGCAGCTGGCCGCCAAGACCGGCAGCGCCGTCTCCGACATCAAGCGCCTGACCATCTGGGGCAACCACTCGGCGACCCAGTACCCGGACATCTTCCACGCGGAGATCGCTGGCAAGAACGCCGCCGAGGTCGTGAACGACCAGGCGTGGCTCGCCGACACCTTCATCCCCACCGTCGCCAAGCGCGGCGCCGCGATCATCGAAGCCCGTGGCGCGTCCTCCGCGGCCTCGGCCGCCAACGCCGCCATCGACCACGTGCACACCTGGGTCAACGGCACCGCCGAGGGCGACTGGACCTCGATGGGCATCCCGTCGGACGGCTCCTACGGCGTCCCGGCCGGTCTGATCTCCTCCTTCCCCGTCACCTGCAAGGACGGCAAGTACGAGATCGTCCAGGGCCTGGACATCGACGAGTTCTCCCGCACCCGCATCGACGCCTCCGTCCAGGAGCTGTCGGAGGAGCGCGACGCGGTGCGCGAGCTCGGCCTGATCTGAGCCGGTCGCCCGACCGAACCGATCCGCTCCTGCGAAGGGCCCCGGCGCATTGCGCCGGGGCCTTTTGGCGTGATCGGGCCTGTCGCGCTCCTGATGATCGCCTTATCGTTTCCCTCCGCACACCGAAAGGGGGATTCGGTGACAAGCACCGCGGATGACAGAACTCCTGTGCACCCTTCGCTCAGCGAAGCCGGCCGGCTGCTGTGCGCCGGCAGCTATCTCGACGCCGCGTACCGCGACCGGGTGATCCAGGAGCTCTACGTCCACGAGGAGCGCTTCGTGGCGCCCTCCTACGGCTTCGACGCCGCCCGCGTCCTCGCCCACGCGCTCCAGGCCCGCCGCGCCGAAGCGGCCTGGGCCTCGGCCGTCCTGGCGGTGTGGGGCCTCGGCCTGCTGCTGGCCCAGCCGCTCCTGCTCTTCCTGCTCCTCCCGGCCGGCTTCCTCAGCGGCGCCGGACGGATCGCGCGCCGCCGGGCGGCCACGGCGCGCGGCAGCCGTTTCCTCGAACTCCTCCTGCGCGGCTGCGGCTACGTGCTGCTCGTCGGCGTCGGCCTGGGCGTGCTCCAGGGCGCCCTCGAAGGCGAGACGAACGTCGGAGGGGCCGACGACTCGCTCGTGATCTACGAGCACATCCTGGGCGAGATCGAGCGGGAGCCGTTCACCCTCCTCTTCGGGCTTCCCGAACTCGGCTATGTCGTCGCGGGAGCGTACGCCTGGACCGCCCTGATCGTCTTCGCCCTGCTGACCCTGGTCGTCGGCCTCCAGCGGGGCCACTTCGCCCGCGTCATCAGCACCTCGCTCAGCCGGACGCGGTACGCCGACCCGAACGCCGACCCCGCATCCGGCAGTCGCTTCGCCAAGGTCCGCGACCGGATCCTGCGCACCCAGCACAGCCGCCTGGTCATCTACAACGTCGACAACCCGTTCTGCGGCGCCGGCGCGGCCTACCGCCCCTGGCACCTGTCGGTCGAGCTGCGCCCCCGCACGGAAGGGACCCCGCCCGAACCGCTGGACAACGAGCGGATCGTGGCCCGGATCCGGCCACGGCTGGAGGCCCTGCGCATCCCGTCGCCGCACGGCTCGCCGGAGGCCGAGCAGGCCGTACTGGACCGGCTGCGGGAACTGGTCATCGACGAGTGCGTGTTCCTGCCGGCCTCCGGACTGCCCGTGGCGCACGAGCCGGACCTCTCGGACCGGGCGTTCGACGTCCACCGGGCCGGAGCCGTGGAGGAGGGCGGGGAACGCCGCCGCCACTTCCTGCGGGTACGGGTCGGGGGCTGGGACGAGAACCTCGTCATCACCGTCTTCGTACGCGTCCACACCCAGGGCGGGATGCTGATGCTGGAGGTGGCGCCGCACGTGCTGCTGCCCGTACGGCCCGAGTTCCAGGAAGCCGACGACGTGGCCCGGCGCCACCTGCGGAACAACCCCTTCGCCAAGGCGGTCTGGGCACTGCGGCACGCCCCGCGCTCGCTCTCCAAGGCGCTCACCACCCTGTCCGGCGGCAGCCGCGGCCCGTGGCAGATCGCCACGGAGGGCCACGGCGGCGCGCTCCCGGCCGGTCCGGCCGTCTCCGTACGTGAGCTGGCGGCGCAGGAGGACGCCTCGCTGTTCCAGCTGATGGACCTGGACCGGTACCTGAAGACCATCCAGGACCGGATCGTCGGCGGCGTGACCCTGGCCCTGCACGAAGCGGGCTGGCACACGGAGGAGTTCGCGCAGCGGGCGGTCACCGTGGCGGAGGGCGGGGTGTACATCCAGTCGGTGAGCCACAGCGCCTTCAGCGTGGGCGGCAGCGGACACAACAACCGGACGAGCCACCACACGGACAGGGGAGAGCGGCAGTGACGCAAGACGGGGGAACCGGCGAGGTGCGGATCAACCGCATCGAAGGCAGCACCTTCAGCATCGGCGGCACCGACATCACCAACACCACCGTCCACCACGGCGGTACGGGGGCCGACGCCCCGGGCGCGGCGGAACTGCTGGAGGCCGTACGGGAGCTGCGCATCGCCCTCGTCCACCTGCCCCGCAGCGCCGACCGCTCGGCGCTCGACGCCGAACTGGACGAGGCCGCCGGCGAGCTGGAGGAGGCCGGGGAGATCCGGCCCGGCCTGCCCGCCCGGCTGAGGGGTGCGCTCCAGCGCTGGGCCCCGCTGGTGGACTCGGTGAACGCGGCCGCCGCCCTCGGCGGGCTGCTCGCCTCCCTGGGGAGCTGAGCGGTGGCCACGGGCGGCGGCGCCCACTGGAATCCGCAGTCGCAGCGCTGGGAGTGGGCGGATCAGCCGGCCCCGCCCCCGCCGACCCCGCCCCCGCCACCCTCGTACCTGCCGCCCTCGTACCCGCCGCGCCCGCCAGGGGGCGGTCAGGGCGGCCCGGGCCGGGAGCGGCCGTGGAAGGTTCCGCTGCTGGTGGCCCTCGGGGCCGCGGTGGTGGGCGGCTGCGCCGTGGCGGGGTGGCTCGTACTGGGCGACGAGGAGCCGAAGGCGCCCGCCGCGGCCCCGTCGGCCTCGGGGAGCCCGGCCGCGCCGTCCGGTACGGGTCCGGTCCCGGTGCCGAGCACCGCGGCGCCCTCCCCGTCAGCCGCGGCGCCCTCGGTCCCGCCGCCGTACACGGTGGTCCGCGACGACGGCGGCTTCTCGGTCGCCGTGCCCACGGGCTGGGAGCGCAGCCTCGACGAGGACGGCAGCGGCTCCTTCTACCGCCGCCCCGGGGACCGCAGCGCGCTGATCCAGGTCTTCCGCGTCACCGAGCCGGACAGCGTCGGAGCGTGCGAACTGCTGCGGATCTCCTCGCAGAGCCTCGGGAAGCGGCCCGGCTACCAGGAGGTCTCCCTCGATCCGGCGCCCGGTGAGTCCTGCGAGCTGGTGTACGAGTACGACAACCAGGAGTCGCACGGACGCCGCCGCGCGATCGAGCGGATCACCGTCGCCCCGGACGGCAGGCGGTGGGCGCTGCTGGCGGCCGGTCCGGCCGCCGACGGCACCGCGGTGCGCGCGAACCTGACGGCGGCCGTCGAGTCCTTCAGGACGGACTGACGGGTCTGACCGGACTGACCGGACTGACCGGACTGACCGGACTGGCCGACCGAACCGGCCGGACCGGACTACTTGTACATGCCCGGGGTGTAGTGGCCCGGAACCATGCGGGTGGTGACTCCGATGCGGTTCCAGACGTTGATCGTCGCGATCACGGCGATCAGCTGGGCCAGCTCGCGCTCCTCGAACTGCTCGGCGGCCTTCTCGTAGACCTCGTCGGGCACGAAGCCGTCCGTCAGGACGGTGACCGCCTCGGTGAACTCGATCGCGGCGAGCTCCTTCTCGGTGTAGAAGTGCCGCGACTCCTCCCAGGCACCCAGCTGGACGATGCGCTCCACGCTCTCGCCTGCGGCGATCGCGTCCTTGGTGTGCATGTCGAGGCAGAAGGCGCAGTGGTTGAGCTGGGAGGCGCGGATCTTGACGAGCTCGACCAGGGAGGGGTCCAGTCCCTTCTTGGAGGCGATCTCCAGAGCCAGCACGGCCTTGTAGACCTCGGGGGCGAGCTTCGCCATGTGCAGGCGCGGGGTGTGCTCGGGGGCGTGTTCGTGTGTGGTCGTCATGTGAGCCACCCTAGGAGCCGGGCGGCCCACCGATATGGTCCATATTCATGACGGAATCGTGGGCCACTTTCGGCGCCGACCTCCACCTGCAGCTGGACCTCACGGCCGGACGCCGGCTGCGGGCCGGGCTCACCGACGCCCTGCGCGAGGCCGCGCGCAGCGGTCGGCTGGCTGCCGGGACCCGGCTGCCGTCCTCGCGCACCCTCGCCGCCGACCTGGGCATCGCCCGGAACACGGTCGCCGAGGCGTACGCCGAGCTCGTCGCCGAGGGCTGGCTGACGGCCCGCCGGGGCTCCGGCACCCGCGTCGCCGAACGGGCACGGCCGCGC
>NZ_JBSGZP010000345.1:0-7741 GCF_053611065.1 Streptomyces sp. NPDC054840 | reverse complement strand
AGGCTCCAGGGGCCCCGGCCGGGCGGTCCACTCCTTGAACGGGATGACCAGGGCCGGCACCGAGGCCATCGCCAGGCCCGCGGCCGCGGCGGCCAGGACCCGCCCGCGCCGGGCCGCGTAGGCCATGGCCAGTACGAGCACGGGCACGGCGACCGGGATGTTGCCGAGGTCGGAGAGGCGCTCGGTGACCGGGTCCGGGAGGGTGCGCACCAGGGCACGGCTCAGCGCGTGATCCGGGGCCAGCAACGGGCCGGAGACCAGCACCTGCCAGGTGACCAGGGAGAAGAGCAGGCCGCAGACCGCGGCGATCAGGAGAGGAGTGGCCGGCCGTCCCGGAACAGGGGGGATGGTTCCGGGACGGCCGCCCGGATCGGGTTGCCGGGCGCCCCGGGGGGTTTGGGGCGAACGGCCGTCCGATCGGTGAGGAGTGTGCGCGAACGCAGGTCCAGTACGGTGCTGGGGAAGCCCAGTACTGGTGTCGCCCCCGGTTTCCCTGGAGCGGGGTGTCTCACTCATCTGCAGAAACCGTACGGCAGCGAAAGGGGGACCGACAGCAGGATCGCGCTCCCGCCATCGGCCCCCCACAGCTTCTTCACAGCGTCCGCCCGTTACCGGCGGTAGGGGCCGGTCGCCGCGTGCGCACGTTCTAGCCGTTCGATCAGATGGCCGTGCCGATGGCCGCGAACGCGGCCTCGATGAGGTCCAGGCCCTCGTTCAGCAGGTCCTCGCCGATGACGATCGGCGGGAGGAAGCGGAGCACGTTGCCGTAGGTACCGCAGGTGAGGACGAGCAGTCCCTCGGCGTGGCAGGCCTTGGCGAGTGCGCCGGCCGCCTCCGGGAACGGGGTCTTGGACACCGGGTCCTTGACCAGCTCGATCGCGATCATGGCGCCGCGGCCGCGGATGTCGCCGATGATGTCGTACTTCTCCTGCATCGCCGTCAGGCGGGCCTTCATGACGGACTCGATCTTCTTCGCCGCGGCGTTGAGGTCGAGCTCCTTCATGGTCTCGATGGAGCCGAGCGCGCCGGCGCAGGCCACCGGGTTACCGCCGTAGGTGCCACCCAGGCCACCCGCGTGCGCGGCGTCCATGATCTCGGCGCGGCCGGTCACGGCGGCGAGCGGCAGACCGCCCGCGATGCCCTTGGCGGTGGTGATCAGGTCCGGGACGATGCCCTCGTCCTCGCACGCGAACCACTGGCCGGTGCGGCAGAAGCCGGACTGGATCTCGTCGGCGACGAAGACGATGCCGTTGTCGTTGGCGAACTTCACGAGCGCGGGCAGGAAGCCCTTGGCCGGCTCGATGATGATCGCGGCGACGTTCTCGGCGCCGATCTGCTTGGTGATCTGGTCGATCGCCTGGGCGGCGGCCTCGGGGCCGCAGTTCTCCGCGCCGGTGGGCCAGCGGTAGCCGTAGGCGACCGGAACGCGGTAGACCTCGGGGGCGAACGGACCGAAGCCCTGCTTGTACGGCATGTTCTTCGCCGTCAGCGCCATGGTGAGGTTCGTACGGCCGTGGTAGCCGTGGTCGAAGACGACGACGGCCTGGCGCTTGGTGTACGAACGGGCGATCTTGACGGCGTTCTCGACGGCCTCGGCGCCGGAGTTGAACAGGGCCGACTTCTTGGCGTGGGTGCCCGGGGTCAGCTCGGCGAGGGCCTCGCAGACCTCTACGTAACCCTCGTACGGGGTGACCATGAAACAGGTGTGGGTGAAGTCGGCCAGCTGCGCGGAGGCGCGGCGCACGACGGCCTCGGCGGAGGCGCCGACCGAGGTCACGGCGATGCCGGAACCGAAGTCGATCAGGCGGTTGCCGTCGACGTCCTCGATGATGCCGCCGCCCGCGCGGGCCGTGAAGACGGGCAGCACGGAGCCCACGCCACCGGCCACGGTCCGGAGGCGGCGGGCCTGCAGCTCCTGCGACTTCGGGCCGGGGATCGCGGTGACGATCTTGCGCTCCTGCGGAACAGCGGTCATAGAGGGCTCCTGGGGGGTGTTTTCGGACGCACTTGTCTCTTTGTCCGCAGGCTAGGCCCGGGAGCGGGAGTCCTGCATGCTCCGTTCGGTAGTGATCACCGCGTGTCCTTGTCCGTGGCGGCCATAGGAAGGACGCGCGCACGCGCCTTGCGGACGGCACGGCGGACCGGAGCGCGAGTACGGCCCCACGGCCGACGCCCGGGCAACTACATTGAGCGACGCAGCGCAGGCACGGTCAGGGGGCAGGGATTTCATGGACACCGACGGCACGCACGAGACGCGTCCGCCCCAGGTGGGGCACGTTCCGAGACCGGCCTCCCCGCCGCCCGTCGGCCTCCCCCCGAAGCCCTCGCACGCGCCGACGGCCGGCCCGACGCTGGGCGACTGGCTGCGCCACCCGCGCTCCTCGGACGGACCGGGCGTATGGACGTACGGACACGTGCCGCGGGCCGCCGAGGAGCCCGAGGAGACCCCCACCCGCCAACTCGTCAGCGGGGCCCTGATCTCCCTGCTCGCCGGACTGCTGCTCTGGTCCCTGCTGTGGAACGGCTACCTCGGCGCCTTCTGGCTCTGGCCCCTCTACATGTTCACGCCCGACTCCTGGGCCGGAAAGCTCCCGTCCGTCGTGGCCTCCTACGTCTGGTACGCCATCGTCGCCACCGTCCTGGTGATCGGCTTCGGGCGGCTGGGCCGCTGGCCCGAGCTGGGCCGCCGGGTGCTCGGCAGCCGCGCCCTGCGCGCGGTGCAGGCCACGCACGCCGCAGACTCCGCACGCCCCGAGGCCGGTGGCCCGCACGACCCCGCGCGCTGGCCCCAGCTGCGGGCCGCCGGGCTCGGGGAGGTCGCCGAGCGGCTGGAGGCGGAGGCCGGGGGCGGGCGGATGAACGACGTGGACTACGCCCGGATCCGGCGCGCGTGGGACTCCGTGCGCGTCGACCCCTCGCGCATGCGGGCCTTCGCCGACGCCGTGCGCGACAAGGGCGCCGGGGCCTGTGTGCACCCGTCCGGGGCGCGGGACCTGCCCGTGCGCGCCGCCCGGCACGATCTGCTCTCCCGGCAGGTGCTGCTCGGCACCGTGGAGGACGGCACGCGCAACCCGTACTCCCGCCGCGGCACGGCCCTCGCCCTCGACCCCGACGTGCTCGGTACCTCCCTGCTCGCGGTCGGACCCTCCGGCACCGGCAAGACCCGGCGGCTGGTGCGTCCCGTCGTCGAGTCGCTCTCGCTCCAGGCCCTCGCCGGCCAGGCCGCCGTCGTCGCCGTCGGAGCAGCCGGCGCCCAGCTCGGCCCTGACGCCGCCTTCGACGTCGTGGTCCGGGTCGGTGACCCCGCCTCCGTCTACGACCTCGACCTCTACGGCGGTGCCACCGACCCCGACGAGGCCGCCACCCTGCTCGCCGAGGCCTTCGTCGGGGACGTCCCCGGGACCGACGTACGCCGGGCCGCGACCGCCCTCGCCCAGCTCCTCGGGCCGTTCCGGGCGGCGTACGACCGCTTCCCGACCGTGCCCGAACTGCGCGAGCTCCTCGACCAGGTCCCCACCGCCTTCCACGCCCTGCGCCGCGACCTCGCCGGACAGCACGCCATGCTGCGCGAGCTCGACGCCCGGGCCCGCCAGCACGGCGCCCACGCGGACCCCGGCCCGGCCCTCGCCGACCGGGTGGCCCTGCTGGACCGGCCCGCCTTCGCCGGCTTCTTCGACACCACCGGCCAGGGCCGGCCGTTCTCGCTGCGCGCGCTGGAGCACCCGATCCGCGTCCGCGTGGATCTGCCCGAGCGCGGGCACGCCGACGCCTCCCGGATGCTGGCCCGGCTGCTGCTCGCCCAGTTCAACGCCGCCGCGGCCGCCCGCACCGACCGCTCCCTCTTCGCCTTCCTCGCCTTCGACGACGCCTCCCACACCCTGACCGCCGAGACCGTGCGGGGCGTCCAGCGGCTGCGCTCGGCGCACGCGGGCGTCCTGCTCACGCTGCGCACGCTGGACGACGTACCGGAGGCGCTGCGGACACCGCTGCTCGGGTCCGTCGGCTGCCGGATGGCCTTCTCCGGGGTCACCACCTGGGACGGCAAGCGTTTCGCCGAGGCCTGGGGCACGAAGTGGGTGGAGACGCGGGACGTCACCCACCGCACCGTCTTCGCCGACCAGCCGCTCACCCGACTGATGCACTCCTTCCGCAAGCTCGTCACCGGCAAGGCGGTCACCACGGACGCGGTGACCGTGCGCCAGGTGGAGCGGGAGCGGTGGTCCGCGTCGGACCTGGCGCACGCCGTGCCGCCGGGGCACGCGGTGCTGTCGCTGACCTCGGTACGAGGGGAACGGGCGGCTCCGCTGCTGGTCCGCCTGGCCGGAACGTCCTGACCCGCACCCCGACCCGTACGAGGTGGCAGAATCGAGGGAGTCGTTCGTACGACACGGCGAAATCCGCCGACGGTTCTTCTCCTGCTCGCGCCGGCCGCCCTGCGCTCCCGTCGCTCTGTCGCCCCCTCCCGCTAAGGCCACTGGTACCCGATGCCGCTCACCCTCGCCTCACTCGTCCAGCACTCGGCGCTCAAGCTCAGCGTCCGGGCGGGGGAGGGCCGACTCGACACCCCGGTGCGCTGGGCCCATGTCAGCGAGCTCGCCGATCCCGTCCCCTACATGGAGGGCGGGGAGCTGCTCCTGATCACCGCCATGAAGCTGGACGCGGGGGACCCGGAGGAGATGCGCGCCTACGTACGCCGCCTCGCCGCGGCCGGGGTCGTCGGCATCGGCTTCGCGATCGGGGTCAACTACGAGGAGATCCCCGAGGCGCTGGTCGAGGCCGCGCGGACCGAGGACATGCCGCTGCTGGAGGTACCGCGGCGGACCCCCTTCCTGGCGATCAGCAAGGCGGTCTCCGCTGCCCTCGCGGCGGACCAGTACCGGGCCGTGACCGCCGGATTCGAGGCCCAGCGCGAGCTGACGCGGGCCGCGCTCTCCGTCGACGGCCCCACCGAGCTGCTGGTGAAACTGGCGGCGCACGTCCACGGCTGGGCCGCCCTGTACGACACCTCGGGCGCGGTCGTCGCGGCCGCACCCGACTGGGCCGCGCGCCGCGCCGCCCGGCTGACCCCCGACGTGGAACGGCTGCGGGAGCGCCCGGCTCCCGCGAGCGCCGTGGTCGGTGGCTCCGAGGACCGCGTCGAACTCCAGTCCCTGGGTACGGGCCGACGGGCGCGCGGCGCGCTCGCCGTCGGCACCGCGGCCCCGCTGGGCACGGCCGAGCGGTACGCCGTCCACTCCGCCGTCGCGCTGCTCACCCTCACCACGGAGCGCTCGCGCTCGCTGCACGACGCCGAGTCCCGGCTCGGAGCGGCGGTGCTGCGGATGCTGCTCGCGGGCGAGGCGGACCACGCGCGGTCCGTGGCCGGCGACCTGTACGGGGCCCTGCTGGAGGCGCCGTTCCGGCTCATCGTGGCCGAGCCGGCCCTGGCGGGGACCGCCCAGCCGGAAGGCCTGGCGCTGCTGTCCGACACGGTGGAGTCGGCGGCGGCCCGGACCGGGGAGGCGCTGCTCGTGGTCCCGGAGGCGGGCCGGCTCGTGGTCCTCGCCTCCGACGGGGGCTCGGCCGTACAGGCGTGCGTGGACCACGCCGAGGTACTGGAGGCGCGGCGCGGCCGGGACGCGGCCGGGCCGGAGCCGGACGAGTTGGTGGTCGGCCTGTCCGCCCCGGCCGGACCGGGCAGCGTGTCGGCGGCCCTCAAGCAGGCCGACCAGGCCCTGGCCGTGGCCCGGCGCCGCGGCCGGCCGATGGTGGAGCACGAGGACATGGCGGCGGGCTCGGTCCTGCCGCTGCTGGCCGACGACGCCGTCCGGGCGTTCGCGGACGGCACCCTGCGCGCACTGCGGGAGCACGACGCGACCGGGCGCGGCGACCTGGTGGCCTCGCTCCAGGCCTGGCTCTCCCGCCACGGGCAGTGGGACGCGGCCGCGGCCGACCTCGGCGTGCACCGGCACACCCTGCGCTACCGGATGAAGCGGGTCGAGGAGATCCTCGGCCGCTCCCTCGAGGACCCGGACGTCCGCATGGAGCTGTGGCTCGCCCTCAAGGCCACCTCGACCCCGTCCTAGGCACGCGGGCCGCGCGGCACACGTCCGCACGTCCGCACGTCCGCACGGCCGCGTGGACAGTGACAAAGCGGCGAAGCGCGACGACCCGCCGCTCCATCAGGGACAAACACCGAAACGCCGACGGAGTCCTACGGTGGAGGGGTCAGGACCCACCGCACACTTCCGAAGGGCCGGGATTCGCATGACTTCCACCCACGCCTTCTGGCTCGCCGGCCGCCAGGCCACCGGCGAGGACAGCTTCGACGTCCACTCCCCGTGGGACGGCCGGCTGGTCGCCGCCGTCAGCGTGCCCACCGACGAGCAGGTCGAAGAGGCCGTGGCCGCGGCGTACGCCGTGACGGCGGAGTTCTCCGCGACCCCCGCCCACGTACGCGCCGCCGCCCTGGACCACGTGTCCAAGCGGCTCGCCGAGCGCACCGAGGAGATCGCCCAGCTGATCTCCGCCGAGAACGGCAAGCCCGTCAAGTGGGCCCGCGGTGAGGTCGGCCGTGCGGTGTCCGTGTTCCGCTTCGCCGCCGAAGAGGCCCGCCGTTTCAACGGCGGAGAGGCCCAGCGCCTGGACACCGACGCCGGTGGTGTCGGCCGCCTCGCGCTGACCCGCCGCTTCGTCAAGGGCCCGGTCCTCGGCATCGCGCCGTTCAACTTCCCGCTGAACCTGTGCGCCCACAAGGTGGCCCCGGCCATCGCCGTCGGCGCGCCGATCATCCTCAAGCCCGCCCCGGCCACGCCCCTCTCCGGGCTGATCCTGGGCGAGCTGCTCGCCGAGACCGACCTCCCGGCCGGCTCCTGGTCGGTCCTGCCGGTCGCCAACGACAAAATGCCGGCCCTGGTGAAGGACGAGCGCCTGCCCGTCATCTCCTTCACCGGCTCCGACACCGTCGGCTACGCCATCCAGCAGTCCGTGCCCCATAAGCACTGCACCCTGGAGCTCGGCGGCAACGCCGCGGCCGTCGTCCTGGACGACTGGTCCTCCGAGGCCGACCTCGACTGGGCCGCGACCCGCATCGCGACCTTCTCGAACTACCAGGCCGGCCAGTCCTGCATCTCCGTGCAGCGCGTGATCGCCGACGCCTCCGTCTACGACCGCCTCGTCGAGAAGGTCGTCGAGAAGGTCCAGGCCCAGGTCACCGGCGACCCGTCCGACTCGGCCACCGACGTCGGCCCCCTCGTCTCCGAGGCCGCCGCCCAGCGCGTCGAGTCCTGGGTCGACGAGGCCGTGGCCGGCGGAGCCAAGCTGCTCACCGGTGGCAAGCGCGCGGGTGCCTCGTACGAGCCCACCGTCCTGGCCCACGTGCCGGACGGGGTCAAGCTCGCCACCGAGGAGGTCTTCGGTCCGGTCCTGACGCTGAAGAAGGTCGAGAACACCGACGAGGCGTTCGCCGCCGTCAACGACTCGAAGTTCGGTCTGCAGACCGGCGTCTTCACCCGCAACGTGCAGACCGCCTTCCGCGCCCACCGCGAACTCGAGGTCGGCGGTGTGATCATCGGCGACGCGCCGTCCTACCGCGCCGACCAGATGCCGTACGGCGGCGTCAAGCAGTCCGGTGTGGGCCGCGAGGGTGTCCGCTACGCGATGGACGACTACACGTACGAGCGGGTCCTGGTCCTGACCGGCCTCGACATCTGATCTCGTACGGCCCACAAGCCGACGGCCGGAGCCCACTGTGCGGGGGCTC
>NZ_JBSGZP010000344.1:0-7774 GCF_053611065.1 Streptomyces sp. NPDC054840 | reverse complement strand
CGAAGCCCCCGGGGCCGCGGCCGAAGCCGCCGACAGCCGCCGGGCGCGCCGCCCGGCCCGCGGCAAGGGCGCGGCCAGGGTCGGGACCCGGGGTGGGGCCCGTCGCCGCCGGGCCCGCCTCGTCAAGGTCGTCGCCTTCTGCGTCGTCACCGCCGCCGGCAGTCTGCTCCTCCTGCGGGGCAACGAACTCCTCGACCGCCTCGGTTCCCCCACCGTCCCCGACAAGGCGGCCGGCACTCCCACGCCCGCCCCGGAGCCGCCCGACCCCGGCCGGGTGCTCCAGGTCATCGCGCACCCCGACGACGACCTGTACTTCATGAACCCGGACCTGCGGTACTCCATATCCGCCGGCAGCCCGGTCACCTCGGTCTACCTGACCTCGGGCGAGTCCGACGGCATCAACGCCGGCGCCGCCAAGGCAGCCACCACCAAGCCCGACAAGCCCGCCTACGCCGAGGCCCGTCAGAACGGCATACGCGCCGCCTACGCCAAGATGGCCACCGGCGACCGCGGCAGCCCGTGGACCCGCACCGTCGTCCCGACCAAAGGCGGCGGTCACGCCGAGGTCGACGTCCTCGTCGCCAAGCCCCAGGTCAACCTCGTCTGGTTGCAGCTCCGCGAGGCCGGCAGCGTCCACGACAACGCCCCGGACAGCCTGCACGGCCTGTGGGACGGCAAGGTTCCCCGCCTGGACTCCATGCTCGCGTCCGGCACCCCGGTCACACAGAAGTTCTCGTACTCCAAGGACCAGGTCGTCCAGACCCTCGTCGGCATCCTGGAGCAATACCGGCCGACCACCGTCCGCTCCCAGGACCCGACCCCCGGGCGGTATCCCGACACGAAGCGGTACACCGACCACCAGGACCACTTCTACGGCGCCCGGTTCGTGCAGCTCGCCACCGCCGCCTACGCCAGGGACGTCACGGACCGCCCGCACTTCGCGGTGCAGAACTACGCCGGCTACATAAACGGCTCGCTCCCCAGCGCCCTGGACCCGGACGAGGCCAAGGAGAAGCTGGACATCCTGGGCACCTACGCCTGGCTCGACCGGCAGAACCACTGCAACAGCCCCGCCGGCTGCGGCGACCTCAAGATCTCCGACCAGCCGGGCGGCAACCGGTGGTCGGACTCCATCAACTACGCCCGCGGCACCAGCACCAGCTGGCTGACCTCCGACGCGGAGCAGGGGCTGTGGGCCTTCAAGGTGCTCGACGGCCAGGTGGCCGTCTGGCACCGGCCCGGTCTCGTCGGCCGCTGGAAGGGCCCGGACCTGCTCCCCGGCACCGGCATGGACCCGGGCGTGAGCACCGTGACCCTGGCGGACGGCCGGATAGCCGCCTTCGGCACGCGTACCTCCTTCGGCGTGAAGCCCACCGACTACACGCGCGAGGTCGTCTACGTCGTCCAGAAGCGGCCGGGGGCCGAGGAGTTCACGGAGTGGCAGTCGCTCGGCACCCCCGAGACCGCGGACGAGACCTGGACCTCCGACATCAGCGCTCCGGCCGTATCGGTCGACGGCACCGGGCAGTTGGCGGCGTACGTCCGCGACGGCGCGTACAGCCTGCGCGGCCGGGTGCAGCGGGCGGACGGCAGCTGGGGGCCCTGGGAGAAGTACGGCGGCACCGACCTGCACGGGTCCCCGGCCACCGCGACCGACGGCGCCGGGCGGCGCATGGTGTTCTCCGCCACCTCCAAGTCGGTGGTGGGCTGGGTGCAGCCGCAGCCGGGTGCCCCACTGGGCCAGGTCACGGCCACGGGGCTGCCGGACACCACGCTCCCGCTGACCGCGGACGGTCGCGAGGGCGGCGTACGGCTGTGGTTCCGCAAGCCCGGCTCGGGCAATGTCCGTACCGCCCTGATCACGGGTGAGGGCGGGCTGAAGGTGAGCCAGATGACCGACCTCGGCGGCCTCCAGGGCTTCGGCTCGGTGACGGCGAGCGGGCACGTGCTGGCGGGCCGCACGGCGGGCGGGCAACTCGGCTCGGAGGCCGGGCCGGGGCGGCCGTGGGAACGGTCCCCGCTGATGTTCGTCGGCGCGCCCTCCTCCACGATGACCGGCAAGAGCCTGGTCAGCCTGGCGGTGGTGGGGCTCGATGCACGGCTGTACGTGACCTCCTCGGCCGACACGCCGAACGCGCACCTGGCGCCGTGGCAGCCGGTGGGCCCGCGCAACGCGCCTCCGTCCCCGTCTCCGACACCGCCCGCATCACCCGCATCACCCGTACCGCCCCCGTCGCCCCCATCGCCCCCATCGCCCGCGGCACCGTAGACGGACGAACAACGTCCGCATCTTGTGCCGGAAAAGCACCGGCCATCTGCGGATTCGGTGAACCAGGCCCGCCGATTCGCCCTCTCTCTGACTGTTCAACGCTTTCGCCCGTCAGAGCGAGACCGAATCCGAGGGGTGACCCGATGCCCGTGACCCGTCGCCGCTTCGCGGCCCTGCTCACCGTGCTGACAGCCGGCGCCACCGGTGTACTCTCCGTGGCCGGCCGGCAGACCACCGCCGAAGCCACCCAGGAGAAGAACCCGGCCTCGGTCCGGCCCGCGAGCGTCACCGCCGGTTCGGTCGTCCAGATCGTCGCCCACCCCGACGACGACCTGTTCTTCATGAACCCGGACCTCAGCCGGTCCCTGCTGTCCGGCACCCAGGTCACTACCGCCTACCTCACCTCCGGCGAGTCCGACGGCCGCAACGAGGCCCACGGCGGCGCCGCCGATGACCCCGAACAGCCCGCCGACCGCGCCCACTACGCGGAGGCCCGGCAGAACGGCATCCGCTCCGCCTACGCGCAGATGGCCACCGGCGACCGTACGAGCGCGTGGAAGCGTTCGGTCATGGCCACCGCCGGCGGCGGCCGGGCCGAGGTCGACGTCCTCATAGCCAAGCCGCAGGTCAATCTGGTGTGGCTGATGCTGCGCGAGGCCCGCAGCACCGGCGCGGACACCCCCGAGAGCCTGCGCGGCCTGTGGAACGGCCGGATACCCGCGCTGGAGGCCCAGCTCACCTCCGGCACCCCGGTCAAGCAGCCGTTCACGTACACGAAGGACCAGCTCGTCCAGGCGATAGCCGGGGTCCTGGAGCAGTACCGGCCGACGACGATACGGATGCAGGACCCGACGCCGAACCGGTACGGCGAGAACGGGACCGGCCGGTACACCGACCATCAGGACCACATGTACGGCGCCCGCTTCGTGCAGGCCGCCACCACCGCCTACGCCGAACAGGTCCGCAGACGTCCGCACTTCACGGTCCAGAGCTACCTCGGCTACCACAACAGCACCCTGCCGCACGCGCTGGACCCGCAGACCGCCGAGACCAAGACCGGCTTCCTGAGGACCTACGCCTGGCAGGACCGCCAGGACTACTGCGGCAGCCCGTCGGGCTGCGGCGACCGCAAGGTCGCGGGCAACCCGACCGGGCGCAACTGGGCCCAGTCACTGCGCTACACCCGCGCCGAGACCACCTCCTGGCTGACGGAGGGAACACCCGGCCGTCTGTGGGCCTTCGCCACGCTGGACGGCCGGACCGCGTACTGGACGCGCAACGCCGTCGGCGACTGGGCGGGCCCGGTGTTCCTCCCGGGCACGGGCATCGACCCGGGCGCCACCGCCGCCCGCCTTCCCGGCGGCCGCGTCGCCGTCCTCGCCACCCGCACCACCTTCGGCTCCGCGCCCGCGGAGTACCGGCGCGAGGTCGTGTACGCCGTCCAGTCCGCGCCCGACGGCCCGTTCGGCCCGTGGCAGTCGCTCGGCACACCGGAGCGCACCGACGACGAGGGCACCTCGGCGATCAGCGCCCCCGCGGTGGCGGTGGACGCTCGGGGCGGCCTCACCGTCTACCTCCGCGACTCGCGCCGCACCCTGCGCGTGACCACCCAGCAGCCGGACGGCCGTTTCTCCCCGTGGGAGCGGCTCGGCGGCGAGGACCTGCAGGGCGACCCCGTGACGGCGCTCGACGCGGCGGGACGGCGGCACGTGTACGCGACCACCACCACGTCCGTCCTGGCCTGGACCCAGCGCACCCCGGACACTCCACTGCTCGGCCCCGCGCCGACGGGCCTGCCCGCCACCACGGTCCCCCTCTCGGCCGCCCCGGACGGCGCGGGCGTGCGCCTGTTCTTCCGCCGCCCGGACTCGGGGGTCGTGCGCACCGCCCTGGTCACGGCGGGCCCCTCGGTCCGGCCGCAGGTCTCCAGCATCACGGAGGCGGGCGGCCGCGCCGGCTACGGCGCGGTCGGCGCCGCGGGCCGTCTCATGGTGGGCCGCGCGGACAGCGGCACGATCAGCACCACGGGCCTCGGCGGCCCCCCGGCATGGGCAGAATCCGGCATGCTCTTCGCCGGCGCCCCGTCGGCCGTCCTGGAACCCTCGGGCACCACCACGACGGCGGTCCTGGGCCTGGACGCCGAACTCCACACGACGACGACCCCCACCACCCCCCACCGCCCCACATGGCACCGGGCGGTCCGCTGACGACGCCGGCGCGACCGGTGTCAGCGAGCCATCCAGGGGACACGGCAGGTGTGCGGAGCCGTTCCCTCCGGGCACAGGGTCTTGATCACCGTCGCGCGGATCGCCCGCCATGTCCGCAGGGAACAGGCCAGATCGACCTGCAGCTCGACCGGTTCCCGCGCACCACGGCTCTCGCCGGGATGTTCGATGTCCCACTGCTCCGCCAGGTGGTCGTACATCTCGGCGGTCGGCATCCCGCTCCCGGGAAGGGTCCGTAGGACGCTCTCACCCGTGATCCGGGCGCTCCGCGAGCCCACGGCGTCCGCGACGAGCCCCTCGACCCAGGCCAGCCCCTGCTCGTCCGCGTACAGGCCGAACCTCAGTGTGCGCGTTCTCATCGCATCAGACTTTCGTGATCGCACGCCGGCGCCGACCGGGCCGGACGGGCCAGGGGGATGACACGGCTGCGGGCCGGCGGTCGACGACCACCGGCCCACAGCCTCAGACTCTGCCCTCGGGGCTCTGACCTGCGCTTACAGCACCGGGAGGTTCTTGCGGAGTTCGAAGGCGGTGACCTCCGAGCGGTACTCCTCCCACTCCTGCTTCTTGTTGCGAAGGAAGAAGTCGAAGACGTGCTCGCCCAGGGTCTCGGCGACCAGTTCGCTGCGTTCCATCAGGGCGATGGCCTCGCCGAGGTTCTGCGGGAGGGGTTCGATGCCCATCGCGCGGCGTTCGGCGTCGGAGAGGGCCCAGACGTCGTCATCGGCGCCCGCCGGGAGTTCGTAGCCCTCTTCGATGCCCTTGAGGCCGGCCGCGAGGAGGACGGCGTAGGTGAGGTACGGGTTGGCGCCCGAGTCGATCGAGCGGACCTCGACGCGCGAGGAGCCCGTCTTGCCCGGCTTGTACATCGGGACGCGGATCAGGGCCGAGCGGTTGTTGTGGCCCCAGCAGATGTACGACGGGGCCTCGCCGCCCGCGCCGGCGCTGCGGGAGGAGCCGCCCCAGATGCGCTTGTAGGAGTTGACCCACTGGTTGGTGACCGCCGCCGTCTCGGCGGCGTGGCGCAGCAGGCCCGCGATGAAGGAGCGGCCGACCTTGGAGAGCTGGTACTCGGCGCCCGACTCGTAGAAGGCGTTGCGGTCGCCCTCGAAGAGGGAGAGGTGGGTGTGCATGCCCGAGCCGGGGTACTCCGAGAAGGGCTTCGGCATGAAGGTGGCCTGGACGCCCTGCTCCAGCGCCACCTGCTTCATCACCAGGCGGAACGTCATGATGTTGTCGGCCGTGGAGAGCGCGTCGGCGTAGCGGAGGTCGATCTCCTGCTGGCCGGGTGCTCCCTCGTGGTGGCTGAACTCCACCGAGATGCCCATCGATTCGAGCATGGTGATCGCCTGGCGGCGGAAGTCCATGCCCACGTTCTGCGGGGTGTGGTCGAAGTAGCCGGAGTTGTCGGCCGGGACCGGGCGGCTGCCGTCCAGCGGCTTGTCCTTCAGCAGGAAGAACTCGATCTCCGGGTGGGTGTAGAAGGTGAAGCCCAGGTCGGAGGTCTTGGCCAGGATGCGCTTGAGGACGTAGCGCGGGTCCGCGAAGGACGGCGAGCCGTCCGGCATCAGGATGTCGCAGAACATCCGGGCGGTCCCGGGGGCCTCCGCGCGCCACGGCAGTATCTGGAACGTGCTCGGGTCCGGCTTGGCGATCATGTCGGACTCGTAGACCCGCGCGAAGCCCTCGATCGCGGAGCCGTCGAATCCGATGCCCTCGTCGAAGGCCTGCTCCAGCTCCGCCGGCGCGACCGCGACGGACTTGAGGAAGCCCAGTACGTCGGTGAACCACAGGCGCACGAAGCGGATGTCGCGCTCCTCAAGCGTCCGGAGGACGAATTCCTGCTGCTTGTCCATGCCTTCATCCTCGCAGTTCAGACGGCTTGTGCACCACCGCCTCGACAGTCGGGGCACAGTCGGGCGCGCCCAGTATCACCAGTCGTGGTTTCCGCCACATTACGCACCCGCAAAAGCTCGCGGCACCCCGCACTGACCTGGGAGCCGTCATGAGCATTACCATCTGCGCCCATGGGGGGCCGGCAGTACACGCAGCCGGGGCGTCGCGGACGTCCCGGGCTTCGGCGTGCCGTCCTCCTGATCGTCTTCGGGGTGCTGGCCGGCACGGTGCTGCTGTGTGCGCGCTCGGGCGAGTCGCACGTCCCGTCGCCGGGCGCGCAGGTACGGGCGGGGACGCCGGCGCACGCCGTCTGCGTGTCTCCGTACGACCTGCCCGGCTGCTCTCCGCTCACGCGCGTCACTCCCGGTGTGCTGCCGGTGCCGCCGCCCGCCGTGACAGGCCCCATCGGTGCGCCGCCGCCCGCCGCGATCGTCTCCGGGGCGTCGTGGGTCCCGCCGTACGGGGCTCCGCCGCGCGCCCCTGACCTCTATGCCCTCCAGGTGCTGCGGACCTGAGCGGTCCGGTTCGGTTTCGCGTTCATCCACCCCCCTCAGCAGAAGGAAACCAGGGCACATGGCCAGCAAGTCCGGCAGGACCAACCAGTACACCGACCCGAACTCACGTCAGGCGCGCATAGCCGAGATGCGTCGCGCCGACCAGATCCGGGAGCGGCGCAACAAGGCCATCGCGATCACGGCCGCGTCGGCCGTCGTCGTCGGCCTCGTCGGCTTCGGCGCCTGGGTGCTGATCGACCAGAAGCAGGCCGAGCAGCGCAAGGAGGCGGCCGCGGCGAAGATCCGCAAGGAGGCCGAGGAGATCCGCAAGCAGCCGGTCGAGGGCGAGCAGCTCTGGGACGCGAAGAAGCTCGGCCGCAACCACGTCGAGACGCCGGTGAAGTACGAGATGAACCCGCCGGTCGGTGGTGACCACCACCCCCGCTGGATGAACTGCAACGGTGACGTCTACAAGAACCCGGTGCCGGAGGTGAACGCCGTGCACTCGCTGGAGCACGGCGCGGTCTGGGTGACGTACAACGAGAAGGCCCCCCAGGCCGACGTGGACAAGCTCGCCGCGACCGTCGCCAAGACCCCGTACACGCTGATGAGCCCGATCAAGGAGCAGACCGGCTCCATCATGCTCAGCGCGTGGGGCAAGCAGCTGACCGTGGACAGCGCGGACGACCCGCGGGTGTCGACGTTCTTCACGAAGTACGTGCAGGGCGAGCAGACCCCGGAGCCGGGCGCGGCCTGCACGAGCGGGCTGGCCGGCAAGTGAGCCGCCCGGCCGACCGCGACAGCCCCGACAGCCGCGACAGCCGCGACCGCCCCGTTCCCCGTACGTACTGGGTCGCGGGCACGGCCGTCCTGCTGGCCCTGCTGTTCGC
>NZ_JBSGZP010000343.1:0-7788 GCF_053611065.1 Streptomyces sp. NPDC054840 | reverse complement strand
CGTAATCCCCGGTGGATCGGCGCACGGCGTCGGATGCGGTGCATCGCAAGGCGGAGGGGCGCCCCCATACTGGGCGTATTCGGGCGTTCCGACAACGCGGCGAGGTGCCGTGGCCGGCGTCGTGCGCCCGCCGGGGATTACGGGACAGCCCTTAGTCGACGGGCCAGGCGTCGGCGAGCATCTGGCGGGTGTCCGCCAGGAGTTGGGGCAGCACCTTGGTGTGTCCCACGACCGGCATGAAGTTCGTGTCCCCGCCCCAGCGGGGCACGATGTGCTGGTGCAGGTGCGCGGCGATGCCGGCGCCGGCGGCCGCGCCCTGGTTCATGCCGATGTTGAATCCGTGCGCGCCGGAGGCCTTGCGGAGCGCGATCATCGCCCGCTTGGTGAGGTCGGCGAGCTCGGCCGTCTCCGGCCCGTCCAGCTCGGTGTAGTCGGCGACGTGCCGGTACGGGACGACCATCAGGTGACCGCCGTTGTACGGGTAGAGGTTCAGCACCGCGTACACGTGCCGGCCCCGCGCGACGATGAGGCCGTCCTGGTCGGACATCTCCGGAATTCCGCAGAAGGGACAGCCGTCCCCGGCCTCCGGGCCGGTCGGCTTGTTCTCCCCCTGGATGTAGGCCATCCGGTGGGGCGTCCACAGACGCTGGAACGCGTCCTGCGTGCCCACACCGATCTGCTGCTCCGGCTGAGTCGTCATGGCGGCAAGCATATGACCTTGGCCTGGCGTACGAGGAAGGCCCCCGGAAAGTGATCACTTTCCGGGGGCCTCCGCGTGCGGGACCGGGCGATCAGACCTGGACGCGGTCCGCGACGACCTTGGCCAGCTTGGCCAGCGCCTCGTCCTTGGCGATGCCGTTCTCCTGGGAACCGTCGCGGTAGCGGAAGGAGACGGTGCCCGCGGCCATGTCCTCGTCACCGACGATGATCATGAAGGGGACCTTGAGCTTCTGGTGGTTGCGGATCTTCTTCTGCATGCGGTCGGAGGAGGCGTCCACCTCGACCCGCAGGCCCTGCTTCTTCGCCGCCGCGGCGAACTCCTGCAGGTACTCGACGTGCCCGTCGCCGATCGGGATGCCGACCGCCTGGACCGGGGCCAGCCACGGCGGCATGGCGCCCGCGTAGTGCTCCAGCAGGACGGCGAAGAACCGTTCGATCGAGCCGAACAGCGCACGGTGGATCATGACCGGCCGCTGGCGCGAGCCGTCCGGCGCCGTGTACTCCAGGTTGAAGCGCTCGGGAAGATTGAAGTCGAGCTGGACGGTCGACATCTGCCAGGTACGGCCGATGGCGTCCTTGCACTGCACCGAGATCTTCGGACCGTAGAAGGCGGCGCCGCCCGGGTCCGGGACCAGCGGGAGACCCTGCTTCTCGGCGACCTGCGCGAGGACCCCGGTCGCCTCCTCCCAGGCCTCGTCCGAGCCGACGAACTTCTCCGGGTCCTTGGTGGACAGCTCCAGGTAGAAGTCGGTCAGACCGTAGTCGCGCAGGAGGTTGAGCACGAAGGTGAGGGTCGTGTCGAGCTCCTCCGCCATCTGCTCACGGGTGCAGTAGATGTGCGCGTCGTCCTGGGTGAAGCCGCGGGCGCGGGTCAGGCCGTGGACGACACCCGACTTCTCGTACCGGTACACGGTGCCGAACTCGAACAGGCGCAGCGGCAGTTCGCGGTAGGAGCGGCCGCGCGCGTCGAAGATCAGGTTGTGCATCGGGCAGTTCATGGGCTTGAGGTAGTAGTCGGTACCACCGTCGAGCTGCATGGGGGGGTACATGCCCTCCGCGTACCAGTCCAGGTGGCCGCTCTTCTCGAAGAGGGCGCCCTTGGTGGCGTGCGGGGAGTAGACGAACTCGTAGCCCTCCTCCTCGTGCCGCTTGCGCGAGTAGTCCTCCATGACCCGGCGGATGATGCCGCCGCGCGGGTGGAAGACGGCGAGGCCGGAGCCGATCTCGTCCGGGATGGAGAAGAGGTCGAGCTCGTTGCCGAGCTTGCGGTGGTCGCGCTTCTCGGCCTCGGCGAGGAAGTCGAGGTGGGCCTTCAGCTCCTCCTTCGACGGCCACGCGGTGCCGTAGATGCGCTGGAGCATCGGGTTCTTCTCGCTGCCGCGCCAGTAGGCGGCGGCGTTGCGCATGAGCTTGAACGCCGGGATGTTCCGGGTGGTGGGCAGGTGGGGACCGCGGCAGAGGTCCTTCCAGCACAGGTCGCCGGTCTTCGCGTCCAGGTTGTCGTAGATGGTCAGCTCGCCGCCGCCCACCTCGACGTTCGCGCCGTCGTCGGTGGACGCGGAGCCCTTGATGCCGATGAGCTCCAGCTTGTACGGCTCGTCGGCGAGCTCCTCGCGGGCCGCCTCGTCGGTGACCACACGGCGGGAGAACTTCTGGCCCCGCTTCTGGATCTCCTGCATCTTCTTCTCGATGGCCTTGAGGTCATCGGGGGTGAAGGGGCGGGCGACGTCGAAGTCGTAATAGAAGCCGTTCTGGACCGGCGGACCGATGCCCAGCTTGGCCTCGGGGAAGAGCTCCTGCACGGCCTGCGCCATGACGTGCGCGGTGGAGTGGCGCAGGATGTTGAGGCCGTCCTCGGAGGAGATCTCCACCGGTTCGACGGTCTCGCCGTCCTGCACCTCGTACGCGAGGTCCTTGAGCTCGCCCGCGATGCGCGCGGCGACGATGGTGCGCTCGCCGGCGAAGAGCTCCGCCGCCGTAGTGCCCGTGGCCACCACGCGCTCGTCCCGCTCGGAATCGCGTTGGATGATCACACGGACGTCTGACACCGGTCTCTCCTGACTCAGGGGGTGCGCGGGCGAACGCCGCGCGCCTGAATCGTACCGAGCGGAGTGGCTACGCCGCTAAACGGTTACCGCCCGGCCCGCGCCGGCCCGCCGGACCGGACGCGGACGGGCCGTGTGGCGCAGCGCCGGAGCCGGGTTCACGCCGCCCCACCACCGCCTGCCGGCGCCGCCCCGGCCGGAAGGACCCCGGTAGCGTGGTCCGCATGCCGCAGATATGTCCCCTGGACCTGACCGACGATGCCGTCGCGGCGGCCGTGCACCGGATCGGGCGGGCCGCCTACGGGGTGGAGGCTGAGCTGATCGGCTTCGACGGCATCCCGGCGCTGGGCGAGAGCCTGGCCGAGATGAGGGCCCGGCCTCTGAACTGGCTCGGCGCCTTGTCGGGAGACGGCTCGCTCGACGGCTTCCTCGCGTGGGAGGAGGAGGCCGGCGGCGGCGTCCGCGTCGACCGGCTGTGTGTGGACCCGGGGCGGTTCCGGCAGGGTGTCGCCTCACGGTTGTTGCGCCATACCTTGACGGAGCTGTTCCCGGGCCGCCCGGTCGAGGTCACCACGGGCGCGGCGAACGCCCCCGCGGTGGCCTTGTACGAACGCCTGGGCTTCACCCGCGGCCCCGACTTCTCCCCCGTCCCGGGGCTGACCATGGCCTCCTTCGGCCGGGCGGCCGGAGGCACCTCGCGGGATGGTGGAAGGGGATCTTCCGACCGTACGGCGTGAGGAGACGCCCATGAGAACCGGCGGAAGGGCGGCAGTCCTGACGGCGGCAGTCCTGACGGCCGCGACCGCGATACCGGCGGGCGGCCTGCCGGCCGGCGCGGCCCCGGTCGCCGCGGCGGCGCCGACGGCCGCGTGCACCGGCGACCAGCTCTCGGCCACCGACGCGGAGCGGGCCGACTCCACACGCGTCCGGTTCACGGTGGTCAACGACGGCCCGGCCTGTCAGCTGCGGGGCTTCCCGACGGTGGCCCTCGCGGGCCAGGGCTCCCCGGACCGGAACAAGGCGCTGCGCGTGATCCCCCGGGGCCAGGCCCGACCGGTGCTGCTGGCCGAAGGCGGGAGCGCCTCGACGGTCCTGACCTTCACCCCGGTCCTCGGCGAGGCGGACGGCTACTGCGCCTCCGGCGCCGATCCGGCCGTCGCCCCCTCGCTGGTGGTGGGCGTCGCGGGCACCGGCTTCCAGGTGGCCCCCTCCGACGGCGGACAGTTCGCCCTCTGCGGCGACAGCGTCCGCGCCACCGCCTTCCGCTGACTCCGCGCGCCACCTTCCTCGTCGCCAGGGATCCGTCCATGGCTGCCATCCCCCTTGTGTAATATCCGAATTAGGATGGCAGTCATTACTCGGAGGGGTGTCCGGATGTGGGAGCTCGCGCGCTCGTGGGTCTACGGATGGACCGCCTCGCGGCGGGCACCGCAGCCGGTGGACGTGCCATGGGGACTGAGCATCCAGGTCGGGCTGCCCGCCCAGGCGGTCCGTCACGTCCTGCTCGACGCCGACGCCGAGACCGCCCGCGGGCTCGTCGGCACGATCACTGAACCGGCCACCTGGATCAAGGGCTTTCTGGAACCGGACGTCATGGCGCCATGGTTCTCGCCCGAGTGGGAGCCGACCGATCCCGGCTTCCTGATGGCCGTCGACCTGCGTCCGTCCGCCGTGCGCCCGCCTGACGGTTATTCGGTCACCACGCACACCGCCGACGATCTGATCGGCGTGCGCGTTCTGGCCGCCGACGGGAAGCCGGCCGCGCGCGGCCAGATCGGTCTGACAGGCGCCGCCTGCGTCTTCGACCAGATCGTCACCGAGAAGGCCCACCAGCGCCTCGGCCTCGGGACGGTCGTGATGGCCGCGCTCACCGACGCGGCCGTCGAGAACGGCACGGCCACCGGCATCCTGGGCGCGACCGTCCAAGGCCGAGCGCTCTACGAAACGCTCGGCTGGAAGGTCCTCGCACCGCTGACCGGCTTCATCCACAAGCCCGTCGGCCCCTGAACCGCGGCCCGGGCCCCGGAACAACGCCGCGCCCCGGAAAGCGTGTTGCATCCGCACGCCCGACAACGCCCGTACCGGGCCGCCTTCTCCACGCCGGGTGCCCAGCCGGTGGAGGCCGCCGAGTCGGAGGTGCCCATGGACGGTGCCGCCCAGCACGAGCTCCCACCGGCCGCCTGGAGCCGGGCACGCTCGGGCGGGGTGCAGATCACCCCGACAGGGCCAGGGTCCAGGGTCTAAGCCTGATCGTCGGACGGCAGTACGTCGTCGGGGTCGAAGGCCGCGTCCAGGGACTTCATCAGCCGGTCCCGCTCGACCTCGTCCATCGGTACCGGTGTCACGTCCGCCGCGTCGGACAGCCGCCGGAAACCACCCCGGCGTTGGAGGCGGCCCGTGACCCGGACCGGCAGGCCCACCAGGTGGGCGTGGCCCGCGACGCGGTACGCCTCCTCGTCGAGGGCCACCCGGACGTACGGGACCTCCGCCCCGGCCAGCACGCGCAGCCGTACGGTCCCCCCGCCCCCGGCGGCCTTGCGCCGCATCCGCACCACGGCCCCGACGAGCCGGACCGGTACGGCGGGTTCCGCGCGGGTGTAGCGGGCGGCGGCCTCCCGCAGCACGGGCAGGTCGCCCGGGGAGAACTCCACCGGCTCGGGGCGGGCCGCGCAGCCCGCCGGGGCCCCGGCCGCCGGCGCCCAGGCCAGTGCGATGCGGGCGCCCTCGGAACCCCGGACCAACGCGATGAGCGCCTCGGCGAGTTCCCGGCTGACCCCGGCGGCCACCGCCGCGTCGAAGGCCTCCATGCCGCCGGTGGCCCGCTGGTAGTCCACCGCCTCCCGGGCCGCGTGCAAGGCGTGGTGCAGCCGGGTCACGGGGCCCCGGCCCCCGTCCACGGGAACGTACGCGGTCAGTCGGCGCCCGCCCGGGGAGGGCCCCACCAGGACCCCGTCCAGGGTGCGTTCGGCCTGGGCCTGGTGCCGGGCCCCGTGATATCCGGCCCGGGCCCGGTCGGCGAGGGCCCCCGCGAGCAGGAGCCGACGGGCGGCCGAGCGCAGCTGCTCCTGCACCGGCCAGGAGGCCTCGCCCCGGTACCCGTAGGGCCCCTCCGGGATCTCCCGCTCCCAGCGGATCTCGTCGCTGGGCACGCTCAGCCCGAGGAGCACCTCCCGGGCCGACGGCAGGCCGCCGTGTGCGAGGGCGGTGAGCGCCTCCTCCAGCAGGTCCGCACAGTCGGGGAAGGTACGGCTCTCCGGGACGAGCAGGCTGGTGCCCGAGCGGCCGGGCGGGGTCCAGCGGCCGTACCGGCCGGCCGCGCCGCCGCGCCGCATCCATCCGTGCCGCTGCAGCAGTGCCCCCAGCACCTGCGGGTCGACCTGCGCGGGATCGGGACCGCCGGGGGTGTACTGCGGGGACGGGGACGGGAGCGGTTCCAGGTGCGGTGAGTGCAGGTTCATCAGGGTGTCCCTCCCGACCCGACCCGGGTCATGATCTCGCACAGCGCACGGTCGTCGAAGATCCGCGTGGTCGGAATCCGTACGGTGGTGCGGTGCCGGCCGGTCACGGGGTGTCCGGCGAGGTTGGTCCAGTAGCAGCAGTGCCTCAGGTCGAGCCGGTCGTGTCCGGCGGCGAGCCACTGGTCGCGCTCTCTCGGTACGAGCATCACAACGAGGATCTTGTGCACGGCGACGGGCGTCCGGGCCAGCTTCACCAGGTGCGCGTTGTCGAGGGTGAATCCGAAGGTGGCCCCGGCCGGGCGCGGCGGTATCTGGTAGGTCGCCTTGAGCTGCACCTTGACGGTGACCTCGTCGTCGACGACGTGTTCGGGCGCTCCGTGGGAGACGTGCCAGTCGATCCCGTTGTCGGGGAAGGGCTGGGAGAGCGAGCACCCGGCGGCGGCCGCGACGGCGTGCAGGTATCCCACCTGGAGGGTTTCCATGCAGGCGGTGGTGGCGAGCGTGCCGCGCAGGGCGTCGGTCCGCGGACCTGTCCCCTCGTGCAGCACCCCGCCCGGTTCGGGCTGTGTGAGCGCCATGGCCGGCTCCCCGATGCCTTGCGGGCTCTGCCGTGAGCGGTGCGGGGTGACGTCCGGTCATGCGTACGGTCCCCCAGGGAAGTTGTCTCCGCACCCGACCGCCCGCAAACGGCGTACGGGGCAAACAGCCCGGGTATCACCGATGCGGCGGGGGTGGTGTGTTCAGGAAGCTCCACCCGCCGTTCGGGGACGAGGAGTTCGCCATGACACGCTGGTACGAGGGGCCGCTGGCCGCATTCGACACGGAGACCACCGGGGTGGACGTCGAGCAGGACCGGATCGTGTCCGCCGCGCTCATCGTCCAGGAGTGTGCGGGCGGCCGGGTCCGCACCACGCGCTGGCTGGTCAATCCCGGCATTCCGGTGCCCCCGGGGGCCACGGAAGTGCACGGGCTGACCGACGAGCACCTGCAGCGTCACGGACGCTGGCCGGCGCCGGTGGTGGAGGAGATAGCCCGGGCGCTCGGGGAGCAGCAGGTGGCCGGCCGGCCCGTGGTGGTGATGAACGCACCGTTCGATCTGACGCTGCTGGACCGGGAGTTGCGCCGGCACCGGGCGTCCTCGCTGTCGCGGTACCTGGACAACCGGCCGCTGACGGTGCTGGACCCGCGGGTGCTGGACAAGCACCTGGACCGGTACCGCAAGGGCCGCCGGACCCTGACGGACCTGTGCGCGCACTACGGGATCGAGCTGGAGGGAGCGCACGACGCGGCGGCGGACGCGCTGGCCTCGCTGGAGCTCGTCCGGGCGGTGGGGCGGCGGTTCGCGGCCCGGCTGGAGCGGCTGACACCGGCCGAGCTGCACACGCTGCAGGCGGTGTGGCATGCGGCGCAGGCGCGGGGTCTGCAGGCGTGGTTCGCGCGTCAGGGGACACCGGAGCCGGTGGATCCGCACTGGCCGCTGCGGCCGGACCTGTCGACGGCCGCGTAGGACGGCGGAGGCCCGAAGATGCGGAAGGCCGGTCCGTCAGTGACGGACCGGCCTGTCC
>NZ_JBSGZP010000342.1:0-7805 GCF_053611065.1 Streptomyces sp. NPDC054840 | reverse complement strand
CCGGCGTGGACGGCCGACCGGCCGACGCCCGCGAGCTGCTGCGCCGCCGTGTACGCGCCGCGCTGGAGAACTCGGCGGCCGGTCCGGCCACCGCGACAGCACCGGCCCCGGCTCCGGCCGCCGACGGGCCGGACACCGACCCCGTCGCCTCGTTCGCCCAAGAGCGGATGTGGCTGGTGGACCGGATGATGGACGGCACCCCCGGCTACGCGATCCCCGAGGTCGTGCGGCTGCGCGGCCCCGTCCGCCCGGAGCCGCTGCGCCGCGCCCTGACAGCTGTCGTGGCCCGCCACGCACCGCTGCGTACCGTCTTCGAGGAGCGCGACGGCGCCCCGCACCCGGTGGTCCTGCCCGCCCCGGCGGCCGTCCCGCTGCCGGTGCTGGACCTGGGCGCCGCCCCCCTCGCCGAACTGGAGGAGCGGGCCCACGCCCTGGCCCGGGAGGAGGTCCGCAGACCCTTCGACCTCGCGGCCGGCCCGCTGCTGCGCGCCCTGCTGATCCGGCTCGGCGCCGAGGACCACCTGCTGGTGCTGGTGGTCCACCACATCGCCACCGACGGCTGGTCCATGGGGCTGCTCTGGCGGGAGCTGTCCGAGGGCTACGCGGCCCTGCTCGCGGAGCGGCCCCTTCCGCAGGTGCCGCCGCTCGCCCTCGACTACCAGGCGTACGCCCGTACCCAGCGCGACCGGTTCGCGAGCGGCGCGATGAACGGTCAGCTGCGCTGGTGGGAGGAGCGCCTCGCGGGGCTGGAACCCCTCGAACTGCCCGCGGACCGGCCTCGGCCCACCCGTCGCAGCGGCGACGGCGCGAGCCTGGACTTCACCCTCGACGCGCACCTCACCACGCGGCTGCGCCGGATCGCCGAGGGCGCCGGAGCCACCCTCTTCATGACGCTCCTGGCCGGCTTCCAGGCCGCCCTGGCCCGCTACGCCGGCACCACGGACATCGCCGTCGGCACCCCGGTGGCCGGGCGCGACCGGGTGGAACTGGAACCCCTCGTCGGGTTCTTCGTCAACACCGTGGTGCTGCGCGCCGACCTGTCGGGCGAGGTGGGGTTCCGTGAGCTGCTCGGCCGGGTCCGCCGGGCGACGGTGGACGCGTACGACCACCAGGAGGTGCCCTTCGACCGGCTGGTGGAGCACCTGAGTCCCGAGCGGGTCGGCGACCGCAACCCCCTCGTCCAGGTGATGTTCGCGTCGGCCCAGGACGAGACGGCCGGGCTGCGGCTGCCGGGCCTGGACGCGCGGGCCGTGCGGACCGACTTCGGCGGATCGCTCTTCGACCTGAGCGTCTTCGTCTCCGAGGGCGCGCAGACGTGCTCCGGCTCGCTCGTCTTCGACACCGACCTGTTCGACCGGGCCACGGCCGAACTCGTCCTCGGACACTATCTGGAGCTGCTGGCCTCCGCCGCCGAGGAGCCCGACCGCCCCGTGGCCGAGCTGCTGCCCTCCGCCCCGACCGCGGCCCGGCTCGCGGCCGAGGGCCACGGCCCGGTCCGCCCGGACCTCGCGCCGGCCACCCTGGTGGAGCTGTTCGCCGAGCAGGTGCGGCGCACCCCCGGCGCCGAGGCCGTGGTCTGCGGCGCCGACCGCCTCAGCTTCGCCGAACTCGACTCCCGTTCCGACCTGCTGGCGGCCCGGCTGAGCGCCGCCGGGGTGGTGCGCGAGACCCCGGTCGCCCTGCTGATGGAGCGCTCGGTCCACCTCCCGGTGGCGCTCCTGGCCGTCCTGAAGGCCGGCGGACTCTACGTCCCGCTCGGCGAGGGGTTCCCCGTCGCCCGGCTGCACTGGATGCTGGAGCGGACCGGCGCCCGCCTGCTGCTCACCGATCCGGCTTCGGCCGGCCACGAGGCGGTCCGTACCTCGCCGGTGCCGGTGCTGGACGCGGCGGCCCCGGTGGACGGGGCTCCGGCCGGCCCGTTCCCGTACGTGCCCTGCGCGCCGGAGCAGCTGGCGTACGTGATGTACACCTCCGGTTCCACGGGAGAACCGAAGGGCATCGGCGTCACGCACGCCAACGTCGCGGCGCTCGCCCGCGACACCGCCTTCGGCGCCGCGCACCGAAGGGTGCTGGCCCACTCCCCGCTGTCGTTCGACGCCTCGACCTACGAACTGTGGGCGCCGCTGCTGTCCGGCGGGCTGGTGGTCATGGCGCCGCCCGGCCGGGTGGACACCGCCGCCCTGGCCCGGCTGGTGGAGGAGCACCGGATCACCTCGGTCTTCCTCACCGCCGCCTTGTTCAACCTGGTGGTCGAGGAGTGCGTGGAGCTGCTGACGCGGGTGCGCGAGGTGTGGACCGGCGGCGAGGCCGCCTCCCCGCACTCCTTCGCCCGGGCCCTGGAACAGGCTCCGGACACCGTCCTGGTCAACGTCTACGGGCCCACCGAGACCACCACCTTCGCCACGCGCCACCGGCTGGACCCCCGCGCCGGCGCCGTCGTGGACGGCCGGGTCCCCATCGGCACCGCCCTGGACGACACCCGCCTGTACGTCCTGGACGGGCGTGGCCGCCCGGTGCCGCAGGGCGCCGTCGGCGAACTGTGCATCGGCGGTACCGGCGTGGCCCGCGGCTACCTCGGCCGGCCCGGCCTGACCGCCGCGCAGTTCACCCCCGACCCGTACGGTGCCCCGGGCGCCCGGATGTACCGGACGGGCGACCTGGCCCGGCGGCGCCCCGACGGCACCGTCGACTACCTGGGCCGCGGCGACCAGCAGGTCAAGATCCGCGGACACCGGATCGAGCCGGGCGAGATCGAGGCCGAGCTGGCCCGCTGCCCGCGGGTCGGGCACGCCGCGGTGGTGGTCCGCGAGGACACCCCCGGTGAGCAGCGCTTGGTCGCCTACGTGGTGCCCTCGGAGGGGCAGGTGGCGGAACCTGCCGAGCTGCAACGGGCGCTCGCCGCACGCCTGCCCGCTTACATGCTGCCCTCGGCGATCATGCCGCTCGCGGCGCTGCCGGTGACGCCGAACGGCAAGCTGGACCGGCGCGCGCTGCCCGCGCCCCCCGAGGAGGGTGCGCGCCGGGCCGAGTTCGCGGCGCCGACGACCGCGACCGAGGAGCTCGCCGCGGCCGTGTGGGGCGAGGTGCTGGGCACCGGGCGCATCGGCCGCCACGACGACTTCTTCGCCCTCGGCGGCCACTCCCTGCGGGCCACCCGCGTCGTGTCGCGGCTCGGCGCCCGCCTGGGCACGGGCGTGCCGTTGCGACTGCTCTTCGAGCACCCGACGCTGGAGCGGTTCGCGTCGGCACTGGACGCCCTGCGCGGCGACGGCCGCGGCAGTGCCGCGGCGGCGAACCCCGTCACCGCGATCGGCGCCCGGCCGGCCGGGGAGCCCGCGCCGCTGTCGTTCGCGCAGCAGCGGCTGTGGTTCCTGGACCAGCTCCAGCCCGGCCGGCCCGACTACAACATCCCCGTCGCGGCCCGGCTGCGGGGCCCGCTGGACGCCGACGCGCTGGCCGCCGCGCTGTGCGCGGTGGTGACCCGGCACGAGGTGCTGCGCTCGCGGATCACCGAGGGCCCGCGCGGTCCCGTACAGGTCGTGGAGGCGCCGGAGGTCTTCCTGCCCGTCCGCACCGACCTGGGGGACCTGCCCGGCGAGGAGGCCCGTTCGCGGGCGCTCGGCCTGGCCCACGCGGATGCCGCCGCCCCCTTCGACCTGGGCTCGGCGCCCCTGCTGCGGGCCCGCGTGGTGCGAGTCTCGGACGACGAGCACCTCCTCGTCCTGGTCCTGCACCACACCGTCGGCGACGGCTGGTCGATGCCGGTGCTGTGGCGGGAGCTGTCCGGGGCCTACGCGGCCCTGCACCGCGGCGAGCGTCCCGTATTGCCGGAACTTCCGGTCCAGTACGGGGACTTCGCGTACTGGCAGCAGCGCCGGCTGGCGAACGGCGAGGCCGACGCGGGCATCGCCCACTGGCGGGCGGCCCTCGGCGGGCTCCCGGCCCTGGAGCTGCCCACCGACCGGCCGCGGCCGCAGGTGCGCTCGGGCGTGGGCGACGCCTTCGTCTTCGAGGTCCCGGCCGAACTCGCCCAGCGGCTCGGTGCTCTGGCCCGGGAGCGCGGGGCGACCCTGTTCATGGTGCTGCTGGCCGGTTTCCAGGCGCTGCTGGCCCGCTACACGGGCCAGACCGACATCGCGGTGGGCTCGCCCATCGCGGGCCGCGACCGCACCGAACTGGAGCCGCTCGTCGGCTTCTTCGTCAACACCCTCGTGCTGCGCACCGACCTGTCCGGCGACCCGGCCTTCGGCGAGCTGCTCGGCCGGGTGCGCCGGACCGCGCTGGCCGCCTACGAGCACCAGGACGTCCCCTTCGACCGGCTGGTGGAGGAGCTGCGGCCGGAGCGCGACCTCAGCCGCAACCCGCTCTTCGACGTCCTGTTCCAGCTCCATCCCGAGCAGCTCGCCGCCCTGCCGCTGGACGGAGTGGAGGTCGAGAGCCTCGACACCTCCAACGGGACGGCGAAGTTCGACCTCAGTCTCGCGATGACGGAGCACCCCGGCGGTCTGACCGGCACCGTCCAGTACGCGACGGACCTCTTCGACCGGGCCACCGTCGAGCGGTTCGGCGCGCACTACCTGCGGCTGCTGGCCGGTGCGGCCGAGACTCCCGACGCGCCGCTGTCCCGGCTGGACGTCCTGTCCCCGCAGGAACACGCCGCCCTGCTCGGGGAGGATCCGGGTCCACGGGCGGAGGGGCCGACGGCCCGGACCCTGCACTCCCTGGTGGCGGAACAGGCCCGGCTGCGGCCGGACGCGCCGGCCGTGACCTGCGAGGGCCGCACCATCGGCTACGCGGAGCTCGACGCGGCCGCCAACCGGCTGGCCCACCGCCTGCGGGAGCTCGGGACCGGCCCCGAGACCCGGGTGGCCGTGCTGGCCGGCCGCGACCCGCGCATGCTGGTGTGTGTCCTCGCGGTGCTGAAGGCCGGCGGCGCCTACGTGCCGCTCGACGCGGGACACCCCGCCGAGCGGCTCCGCACGGTGCTCGCCGACAGCGGCGCCCACCTGGTGCTGACCGCGGGCCTGCCCGCCGGGCCGCCCGCGGACGTGACCGGCGGCATACCGGTCCTGGACCTGGACCTGGAGGCCGAGCGGCAGCTGGTCGACGCGCTGCCCGCGACGGAGCCGGACGCGCCCGCCTCCCCCGCGCACCTCGCCTATCTGCTGTACACCTCCGGGTCCACCGGCCGCCCCAAGGGCGTGGCCGTCACGCACGCGGCCATCACCGGCTACCTGGCGGCACTGACCTCCACCTTCGGCCTCGGCCCCGAGGACGCGGTGCTCGCCCGTACCGCGCTGACCTTCGACCCGTCGGTACGTGACCTGTTCGCCCCCCTGACCACCGGCGGGCGGATCGTGCTGGCCTCGCAGGACGAGACCGGGGACCCGGACGCGCTGGCCCGGCTGCTGCACGGCGAGGGTGTGACGGCGCTGCTGTCGATCGTCCCGTCGATGCTGGAGCCGCTGGTCGCCGCCGCCGCAGCGGGGGGACCCGCGCCGGCGCTGCGGCTGGTGATGACCACCGGTGAGGCGCTGACGCCCGGCCTGGCCCGCACCGCGCACACCCTGGGCCTCCCCGGCCGACTGCGGCTGGTCAATCAGTACGGTCCGACGGAGTGCACCAACACCACCACGTACCACGTGGTGACCGACGCCGACATCGAGGCGGGCCGCATCCCCATCGGGCGGCCGCTGCCCGGCGCCCGTGTCCTCGTGCTCGGCGAGCACCTCGAACCGCTGCCCCGGGGCGCGATCGGTGAACTGTTCATCGCCGGACGCGGGGTGGCCCGTGGCTACCTCGGCGATCCGGCCCGCACCGCCGAGGCGTATCCGCCGGACCCGTACGGGCCGCCCGGGGCGCGCATGTACCGCACCGGTGACCTGGCGCGGCTGCGTTCCGACGGGGTGCTGGAATTCCACGGCCGCCGTGACAACCAGGTCAAGGTCCGGGGCCACCGGATCGAACTCGGCGAGGTCGAGGCCGCGTTGCTGCGCCACCCGGACGTGGGCCGGGCCGTGGCCGCCGCGCACGGCGAGGGCGCCGACCGGCTGCTCGCCGGGTACGTGGTGTGGCGGGAGGGCGGCGGCGATCCGGCCGCCGTACTGGACTTCGTCCGCGCGACCCTGCCGGCCGCGATGGTGCCCTCCTCACTGGTGGTGCTGGACGCGCTGCCGCTGACCCCGAACGGGAAGACCGACCGCAGGGCGCTGCCCGCGCCGCAGCCCGGCACGGGCGGCGGCCACCGGGCGCACGTCGCCCCGCGCACCCCGCTGGAACGAACGGTCATCGAGGTCTGGGAGGAGGTCCTCGGCGAGGGCCCGATCGGGGTCCGTGACCACTTCTTCGAGCGCGGCGGGCACTCCCTGCGCGCCACCCGGGTCATCTCCCGGCTGCGCGCCCTGCTCGACCGGGACATCCCGATGCAGCTGCTCTTCCGCCACCCGGTGGCCGAGGACCTGGCCCGGGCGCTGGACTCACCGGTCGCGGCGGACGCGACGGGAGCGGCGATCCCGGCGCTGCCCGAGGGGCCCGGCCCGCTGTCCTTCGGGCAGCAGCGGCTGTGGCTGCTGGACCGGCTCCAGCCGGGCCGGCCCGACTACAACATGCCCGGTGCCGTACGGCTGACCGGGGAGCTCGACACCGCCGCCGCCCTGGGTGCGCTGGCGGATGTCGTCGCCCGGCACGAGGTGCTGCGTTCGCGGATCGAGGAGACAGGTGAAGGGAGCGGCGAGGGGGCCTTCGCGGCCCGCGTCGTGCCCGGCCCGGCCTCCCTGTTCGCCCCCGCCTTCACCGACCTGTCGGCGCTGGGTGCGGCGGCGGCCGGGGAACGGGCGCGGGAGCTGGCCGCGCACGACGCCGCGCTGCCCTTCGACCTGGGGGCGGCCGGCCCGCTGCGGGCCCGGCTGGTGCGGATCGCGGCGCGGGAGCACCTGCTGGTGATCGTCGCCCATCACATCGCCTTCGACGGCTGGTCGGTGGGGGTGTTCTGGAGGGAGTTCTTCGCCGCCTACCGGGCCCGCACCGTCGCGGGGGCGGAGCCGCTGCCGGAACTCACCGTCTCCTATCGTGATTTCGCCTCCTGGCAGCGTGACCGCCTCGGCGGTGACGCCCTCGCGGACACCCTGGGGTACTGGCGCGGGCGGCTGGGCGGCCTCGTCCCGCTGGACCTGCCCACCGACCGGCCCCGGCCGGCCACGCCGTCCGGGCGCGGTGAGCAGTTCTCCTTCGTGCTGCCCGAGCCGCTGCTGCGGGGACTGCGCGACCTGGGGCGCCGGCACGACGCCACCCTGTTCATGGTGCTGCTGGCGGGCTTCCAGGCCCTGCTGGCCCGCTGGTCGGGCGGCGAGGACGTGGCGGTGGGCTCCCCCATCGCCGGCCGCGACCGCACCGAACTGGAGCCGCTCATCGGCTTCTTCGTCAACAACCTGGTGCTGCGCACCGACCTGTCCGGCGACCCGGCCTTCGGTGAACTGCTGGACCGGGCCCGGGAGACGGCCCTGGGGGCGTACGCCCACCAGGAGGTGCCGTTCGAGCGTCTGGTGGAGGAGGTGCGGCCGGAGCGCGACCTGAGCCGCAACCCGCTGTTCCAGGTGATGCTGGTGCTCGACGAGGAGGCCGCCGCGCCGCCCGCACCGCCCGGGCTGGACGTCGAACCCCTCTCACTGGCCAGCGGGGCCTCGAAGTTCGACCTCTCGCTGTACTTCGTCGAGGAGGAGGGCGCGCTGCGCGGCGAGGCCGTGTTCGCCACCGATCTCTTCGACCGGGGGACCGTCGAGCGCATGACGGCGGCGCTGTCCGAACTG
>NZ_JBSGZP010000341.1:0-7808 GCF_053611065.1 Streptomyces sp. NPDC054840 | reverse complement strand
GGTGCGGCCTTCCCGCCGCCGCAGCCGCCGGCCGGGATGGATCAGCCGGACCGGCCCGAGACCCGGGCGAGCAGGTCGTCCAGGGCGGCGGCGGACGCCGAACCGGGTTCGGGGCTGAACACCACGGCCCACTCCCCGTTCTGCGCCCCCTCCTCCAGCACCACCCGGGAGAGCTCCACGGGGCCCACCGCGGGATGCTCGAAGCGGACGAGGGCGCCGCAGTCGTCCTCGTCCCTTCTCTCCTCGGCAGGTCGGAACCACAGCTCCGCGAACTCCCGGCTGGTGGCGGCCAGTTCGACCACCATGCAGGACAGTGCCTCGTCCGGATGCTGCTCCGTCGCCCGCCGCAGGGCCCCCACGAGTCCGGCGACCTGCCGCTGCCCGTGCCCGTACAGCGCCCGCGTCGCCCGGTCGAGGAAGAGCATCCGGGCGAGGTTGGGCTGTACGTGCTCCACGGGCCAGTCCAGGTCCCAGGCGAGCAGCGCCTGCCCCGGCAGGTTCCATCCGGTGATGTCGTAGCGGTGGTTGAAGGCGATGACCGGCAGCATGGGCACCGCACGGGTCAGATGGCCGAGCCCCCGCAGCCGGGACGTGCCCGGGGAGGCCCCGAGCCGGAACAGTTCGGCCCGGTCGTCGGCGCCGAGGCGCAGTGCCGACGCCAGCGCGTCGAGCACCGACAAGGACACGCGGCCGGCCCGGCCGTCCTCGATGTCGGTGTAGCGGTCGGCGTCGAGCCCCGCCGCCCGGGCCAGTTCGGCGGGCAGCAGACAGGGCGCGGTCCGCGCCCCCGCACCCGTCGACACCCCCGTATGCTCGGAGGCCGTGCGGAGGCGGTGGGAGCGCAGGAACTGGCTGAGGTCGGCGAAGGAGTCCATGGGTCCAGTCTCGGCGAGGCGTTGATCCCCTCGCCTGCCCCTGCTGGTCATCCTCAGCGAGTATTGACGGATTCTCGACTGCCCCCGGACCGGCTCCGGCGTCCTGCCGGCGAAGGCCGCTAACCGCCCCCGCGGCCCTCCAGGAGGACGCGCAGCGCCTCTTCCTCAAGGGAGGCGGGCTCCGCGTGGTACAGCACGATGCACTGGTCGGGGGAATCGGGAAGCCGCAGACTCTCGAAAGAGAGGGTCAGCTCCCCGACGGCCGGATGATGGAGATGGCGCGTACCGAACGTCTTGTCCCACACCACGTGCCCCGACCAGATCTCGGTGAACTCCGGGCTCGCGTAGGAGAGACGCTCGATCAGCTCGACCAGTTCCGGGTCGCCCGGGAAGCGGCCGGCCATCATCCGCAGGTACCCCGCCATCTCGACGGCCTCGTCGTTCCAGCGGGGGTAGAGGGCGCGGGCGCCGGGGTGGAGGAAGACGAGCTCGGCCAGGTTCGGCGGTGTGTCCCGGGCGAGGAGTTCCTCGATGTCGATGTGTCCGGAGAACATGGTCCGGGCAAGGGCGTTCCAGGCGAGGATGTCCATCTGCCGGCCCAGCACGACCGCCGGCCCCTGCAGGTAGGCGGAGATCATCCGGGCCACCGCGGGCCGCACCTCCTCGGCGGCCTTGGCCGGGCGCGCGAGCTCGGCGGCACGGGACAGGTTGTGCAGGTGCGCCCGCTCGCCCGCGTTCAGGCGCAACGCGTTGGCGATGGCGTCCAGGACCTCGGGAGAGGCGCTGCGGTTCTGTCCCTGCTCCAGGCGCGTGTAGTAGTTGACGCTGACCTGGGCGATGTGGGCGACCTCCTCCCTGCGCAGCCCCTGCACCCGGCGTCTCTTGCCGTCGCCGGGCAGGCCGATGTCGTCCGGCGTCAGCAGGCTGCGCCGTACCTGAAGGAACTTTCCAAGATCAGAATCTCGAACTCCCGCCGCCCGCTGCATTCTCTTTTCGCCTTTCGCTGCCCGCGCACTGCGCTGAAACATCCGCCGAATACTAGCCGATGGGAACGTGGGGAAGTGCCCGTCCGCGGCCGGTCTGATTCACGCCACGGGCCTCCCTACAAAGGAAACCCGGAACAGCGAATTCCGGCCCGTGACATCCGTCACTCCATAAGACCACGGGGCCAAGATCCCATGCGACAAGGCGATTTGGCGAGCAAGGCAGGACCGGCGAGTCCCCCGGCGAGGGAACACCGACGACAATTCAGCCAGTGCCGACTTATTCCCGAGCGGGCTGCCGGCGCCGTCGTTACTGGTCACTTACCGTGTAAATCCACCTCGATTGTTGAGGTGTGTACGATTTTTAGTTCGGGTGTGTACTACCTGCCTTCCGGTGCGTTCTCCGGCGGGATCGGTAAATCAAATAGGTCCGGAGTGTTTACTTCAGGGGTGTTCGGAACGGGTGGGCCGGCGCCGGTCCAGCGCCCGTACCGGCGTCACCTTGACCAGAGCCGCGATCCGGACCAACTCGTCCAGAACCGGAACCGGCAGCGTCAACCGCGGCCGCACCGCCCCCGCCCGGGCCGGCGGGACCGGCGGGACCGGCGCGACGGGGCGCAAGGGGCTTGCAGCGGTTCGGTCCAGACACATCAGGAACTGGCTTGTTACCGCCCCCTCCCACAACACCCCCGCACCCCCTGCGGACCCGGCCGCACGCGTGGTGATGACCCCTACGGCGCCACCGCGCGCCGCCCGTCCCGAGTACCAGGCCGTGATGCCGACATGGCGTGAATGCTGCACCGAGACCATGGACGAGCCCCGCACCCGGGCCTGCTCCACCGCCTGGTCCACGGCGAAGGCCAACGCGGGCTGCCCCAGCCCGTGATGCGCGTCGATCACCGTGACGTCCCCGTACCGGCGCACGATCTCCGGCCGGGCGGCCCCGTTGATCGTCCCGCCCAGCAGCCCCCGCACGTAGGGGAGCAGCCGGACCACCCCGTGCCGGGCCGCCCCCGCCAGATCGGCGGCCACCAGCACCTCGGCCGTCAGGTCCGCGTCGGCCGGGCGGGCACCCGCCGATTCCAGGGCCGCGCTGACGAACGCGGTCAGCTCATGCCCGGCCACCACCGCCACCAGGCCGGGCCCGCACCCGCGCACCGGCACGGGCGCCGCCGTCACCTTGGGCATCCGTTCTCCCTCCTCTGCTCTCGCGCCGGCTCGCAACCGGTCCCGGACAGACAGAAGGCGGACGCCCGGGCAACCGACAGGAGAGTCACCGGACATCCGCCTTCGCCTCCTCGGCGCCCCGCCCACGGGGGACGGGGGAGGGGCAGCCAGGACTATTGGGAGAGGAACTCCTCCAGCAGGGTGGCCAGCGCGACCGGGGTCTCCACCATCGGGTAGTGGCCGGCGTTGCCGACCACGGCCAGCTGCCCGTTCGGGTAGTGCTTCATCCACGTCTCCTGCATCGACTCGGCCGTCACCGCCGGGTCGTGCTCACCGACCACCACCAAAGCCGGCACCTGAGCACCGCTCACCCGGTCCGCGAAGTCGGTGGTACGGAAGGAATCCAGGTAGCTGCGGAAGGCGACCGGCCCGACCTCCTTCATCGAGGACTCCGCGAAGGAGGTCACCCAGTGCGGGGACAGCCGGTTGCCGGTGGTCATATCGATGACGATGCGACGGTTCTCCACCTTGTGCGCGGCCTCCGCGAACAGCGGGAAGTCGGAGTCCGGAATGGGCATGCCGCCCGCGGGCACCGGACTCAGCCCCACGATCCGCCGCACCCGCTGCGGGGCCTTCAGCAGCACCTGCTGGATCGGCTGCCCGCCGAGCGAGTGCCCGATCAGCGAGAACTCCTGCCAGCCCATGCTGTCGGCCAGCGTCAGCACGTCCGAGGCGATCTCGTCGGTCGTGTACGTACCGGCCACGTCCAGGCTGCGCCCGAACCCCCGGGCATCCATGAAGGCATACGTGAAACGCGACCCGTCCAGGTACGGCCACAGCGGCGAGAACGACTGGTGCCCGCCGAAGAGGGAGTGCAGCACGATCACCTTGTGCGGGCCGGAGCCCACGGTGTGGGCGAAGGGGACGGATCCGGCGGTCTGGTACATGTCTTCTTCCTCCAGCGGGAGTTCATCGGTCGGTGAAAGGCCGGCCCCGGGGGCGGTGCCCGCCCCGGGGACCAGAAGGCGGTCGAGGGTGTCGTACAGCTCGCGCAGCTCCTCGCGGTGCCCGTGCAGGACGATGTGCCCGTCCGGCCGCACCAGGTGGAAACCGGCGTGCCGGCAGTGCAGTTCACGGGCGGCCGACACGGCCGGCCCACGCCCGGGGAGAGCCGCGGTGTCCACCACCCGCACCTGGCCGGCCCACGGCCCGGCCAGCCGGCGGACCGCCTCGGCCAGGCCCCGGTCCGGATCCTTCTCGCCCGGCAGCACCACCAGGTGCAGCCGGACCGGATCGGCGGCCGGTCCGGCCACCCCCAGCGCCACGGCCAGCGGCCGCGGCAGGGCCGCACCCTCCCGGGCGTGCCGGCGCAGACCTGCCCGGGCCGAGCACCAGTGCACGGGCCTCGTGCGCCTCGGCCCGTCCGCGACCGGCCCGTAGACCCAGCGCCGGCCCGCGGCGACGGGCACGTAGAAGCGGTCCAGGACCCCCGTACGGTCCAGGGCCCGCATCGCCGTGTCCCGCAGGGTGACCTGGCTGCCCTTGGTCCACATCGCGGCCCGGGTCTGCAGGTCGGTGTCGCGCACGACGGCATCGGCCACCGCCGCCCGCTCGGGCGTGTAACTCTCCAGCAGCCCGGTCCGCGCCTCGCCGCGCACCACCGAGGCCAGCTTCCAGGCGATGTTCTGGGCGTCCTGGATCCCCGTGTTCAGACCCTGCCCGCCCATCGGGCTGTGCGCGTGGGCGGCGTCCCCGGCCAGGAAGACCCGGCTCAGCTGGAAGGAGGCGGCGCGGCGGCGGTGCACCCGGAAGGTGGTCACCCAGTCCGGGTCGGTCAGCCGCAGTCCGCCCGGCCCGCGCAGGTCCACCAGCCGCTGCATGTCCGCCAGCGTCCCCTCCGCCATGTCCGCAGGAGCGTTGGTGAAGAAGCGGAACAGCCCGAACGGCTGCGGCACGATGGCCAGAACGCCCATCCGCGACTGGTAGTAGTGGATCTCGTCCGGCTCCAGCGGATCACCGGCCACCTTCGCGTCCGTGATCAGGAAGCGGTTCTCGTACGTGGCGCCCTCGTAGGCGATGCCGAGCTGGCGGCGCACCGCGCTCGTCGCCCCGTCCGCCCCGATCACCCAGGGGACGGTGACCCGCTCGACGCCCCCGCCGGCATGCTCCAGCACGGCGGTGACCGGCCGGTCCTCGCGTATCGCCCCGCTGAAGTCCACGTCCTGCAGCGACACCAGCCGCACACCGCGCTCGACCCGGCCGCCGAGCCGGTGCAGACCCTCGGTCAGCACCTCCTCGGTGAGCCGCTGGGGCAAGCAGTAAGGAGCCATGTCGTCGGCCATCCGCATACGGGTGACCGGCTTCTTCTCCGAGTAGTAGGTCATCTGCCGCAGCTTGACCGCGACCTGGCCGACACCCCCGGAGAGCCCGAGGTCCTCCAGGATGTCCAGGGTGCGCGGCCACACCAGCATCGCCTTGGAGTGGACACTGGGGCCGGGGGCCGCGTCCACGATTCGGACGCGGACCCCCCGGCGCAGCAGTTCACAGGCCGCGGTCAGGCCGGTCGGGCCGGCACCTACGACGAGGACGTCGTAGGCATCGCGCCGCGCGGCGTCCGCGCCGGCGTCTTCTTCAGTGGGGTACCGGGTGGTCATCGAAGCCTCTTTCGCGCTCGCCGTCCGAAGCCGGATCGAAGTGGGCCGGACGGCTCAGAGGAAGGCCAAGGAGATGGCGTAGCTGTCCTCGTGCATGTGGTAGCGGGTGATCAGCCCGTCGCGGACCTGCAGTTCGACCGCGAACTCCGACGTGAACGCCTTACCGGTGGCGTTCACCCGGTAACGGAACCGCCCCAGGGCCACGGCCGTGCCGTCCTCGGCCAGGATCCGCTCGATGGCGAACTCCTCCGGCGTGAGGTTCTCACCCGCCTGCTTGAAGAAGTCCGCGACCTCGCCGCGGGTGGTGCGCTGTCCCATCCACGGGATCAGCGCGGTGTCACCGGGAGTGAACCAGTCGAGGGGCTCCGCGAGCAGTTCGAGCGCCCGGTCGGCCTCGCCTGCACCGAGCCGGCCGAAGAAGTCTTCGACTACCGAGAGTGTGGAATTCGTCATGCCCCGAAACGTATTCACGGCCGGGCCGCATGAGACAGACCCAGCCAGTGGTACCCACCGCAGCCCTATGAAACAGCGGGTACTGGCTAGCCCTCCACACCGCGCAGATGCTCGGAGCACACCAACCGGCAGGAAGCGAAAGGTCTCTCATGTCAACGGTCAACAGCCCCGAGGAGACTCGGGCAGATCATTCGCCGGGCCCGGCGGCCCCCGCGTCGGAGCGGATGACGAAGCGCCAGACGCTCATCCTGCTCCTGCTGCTCGGCGCACAGTTCACCCTGGCGGTGGACTTCTCCATCATGAACGTGGCGGTCCCGGTCATCGGCCGGGAGCTCGACTTCGCCACGGAGAACCTGCAGTGGATCGCCACGGCCTTCGCGCTCAGCGCCGCCGGGTTCAGCCTGCTCTTCGGCCGGGTCGCCGACCTGATCGGAGCCCGCAAGGTCTTCCTCGCCGGCCTCGTCCTGCTGACCCTCTCCTCCCTGGCGGGCGGCCTCGTCGACGCCGCGGGCCCGCTCCTCGCCGCCCGAGTGGCGCAGGGCCTGGCGACCGCCATGGTCACCCCCGCGGGCCTCGCCCTGCTCATCACCTCCTTCCCCGAAGGACCCCTGCGCGACCGCGCACTCGGGCTCAACGGCGCGATGCTCTCCGCCGGATTCACCTGCGGTGCCATCCTGGGCGGTCTGCTCACCGACACCCTGAGCTGGCGCTGGGGCTTCTTCATCAACATCCCGATCGGCATCCTGCTGATCGTCGTCACCCCCATGCTGATCAAGGGCGGTGCCCGCTCGCACGGCGGCAAGCTGGACATCCCCGGCGCCGTGTCCGTCAGCGCCGGCCTCATCGCCCTGGTGTACGGCATCTCCGCCGCAGGCCAGTACGGCTGGGGCGACCCCACCACCCTGATCTCCCTCGCCGTCGGCGTCGTCCTCCTCGTCGTCTTCGGCTTCGTGGAGCTCAACGCCAGCGAGCCGCTGGCCCCCCTGCGCATCCTCGGCCGCCGCACCGTCACCTGGGGCAACATCGGCGGCGCCACCACCTTCATCGGCTTCACCGCCATGATCTTCCTGCTCACCCTCTACCTGCAGGAAGTCCTCGGCTACTCGGCCATCGCGACCGGCCTGACCTTCGGCGTGCTCGGCGTCGGCGCCTTCCTCGGAGGCGTCACCGCCCCCCGCTGGATCGGCGCCCTCGGCAGCAGCCGGGCCGTCCTCGTCGCCGGCTTGCTCGTCCAGGGCATCACGGTCGGCGCGCTGTTCTTCGCCGGTGACGCCCGCGGCTGGCTGTACGGAGTCCTGGGCCTGGCCTTCCTCAGCAGCTACGCCCACGTCGCCGCCATCGTCGGCTTCATGGTCACCGCCACCTCGGGCCTGCCCAACGAGCAGCAGGGCCTGGCCACCGGCATCACCACCCTGACCCAGCAGGTCAGCATCACGATCGGCATCCCGATCATGAGCGCGATCGCCACCGCCCAGATCCGGAGCCTGTCGAGCGAGCCCGTCAAGGCCGCGACCCTCTCCGGCATCAACCTCGCGATCCTCGTCAACGGCCTGATCCTCATCGGCGTCGCCCTGCTGGTCGCACTCTTCCTCCGCAACCGCCGCACCGCCGACCAGCACTGACCGGCCCCCGCCGGCCCCGAACGACCGTCGCCGGGGGCTACACCCCCCCCGGAG
>NZ_JBSGZP010000340.1:0-7810 GCF_053611065.1 Streptomyces sp. NPDC054840 | reverse complement strand
GCCGACCCGTTCGTCCGACCGGGGGGCAGCTAGGAGGTCCGCTCATGGCCAGGATCCCGATGGCCGACGTCGTCGTACTGCTCCCCGGAATCGGCGGGAGCGTGCTGACGAGGAACGGCAAGGACGTGTGGGCGCCCTCCGCCTCGGCGGTGCTGGGCGCGCTGGCGAGCCTGGGCGGCTCGCTGGAGTCCCTCGAACTCGGTGCGGACGACTGGCTCGTGGACGATCCCGGCGACGGAGTCGCCGCCGACCGCCTCGTGCCCGATCTGCACACCCTGCCCGGCCTGTGGAAGATCGACGGCTACACGGCGATCGAGAAGTTCCTGCTGGCGCGGTTCGACCTGCAGAAGGGCCGGAACTACTTCCCGTTCCCGTACGACTGGCGGCGCGACAACCGGGCGGCCGCCCGCAGGCTCGCCGAGCAGAGCGCCACCTGGCTTCGGGACTGGCGCGGGACGAGCGGTAACCCGGCGGCCCAGCTCGTCCTGATCGGGCACTCGATGGGAGGACTCGTCTCCCGCTACTTCGTCGAGGTGCTGGGCGGCTGGAAGGACACCCGGGCCATCGTGACCTTCGGGACCCCGTACTACGGTTCACTCAATGCCGTCGAGTTCCTGTGCAACGGCTTCCACAAGCGGATCGGCCCCTTCGAGAAGGACCTCACGCGCCTGCTGCGCTCCTTCCCGAGCCTGCACCAGCTCGTACCCGTCTACAAGTGCGTGTTCGGGTCGGACGGCGAGGCGGCCACCCCGGCGAAGGCCGGCCTGCCCGGCTGGCAACCGCAGTGGATCAGCCATCTCACCGACTTCTTCGGCGAGATGGAGAGGGCGGCCACCGCCAACCGGCAGGAATCCGCCTGGGAGTCCAACCAGGTGGTCTACCACCCCATCGTCGGCATGGACCAGCCCACCCGGCAGTCCGCCCGGCTCACCGATCACAAGGTCGAGACCCTGATGCTCCGCGGGGACGCGGACGAGGGGGGTGACGGCACCGTGCCCAAGCTCTCCGCCGCCCTCTCCGGTACCGAGGACGCCCGCACCTTCGTCCCGCAGAAGCATGGGACCCTGCAGAACCAGGACGCGATGCTGGACCACCTCGGCGGCATCCTCCAGTCCCTGCACGACGTTCGCATCGACGATCTGCGCGCCGCCGTGACCTCGTGGTTCAGCTACCTCGGTGACGATCTCTACCTCGCCGACGAACCCGTCGTCTGCGAGGTCGGCGCCATCAGCGCGCTCAGCGAGGGCGAACTGCCCGAAGTGCCGGCGCGACTCTCGGTGGCCGCCCGGACCACGGGCCGGCCGGTGGTGGCCCGCGACCTCACGGTCGCACGAAGGCGGCAGCAGGTTGACATCGGCGTGCTGCCCCCGGGCACCTACGACCTGCTGATCAGCGCGGGCGCCGACACCGCCCCGCTGTCCGACGTGTTCGTCGTCGCCGGCCCGGACGGTACGGACGGCCCGGACGGTGAGGGAGGTGCACACATGACGGAAGGGCGGAGAGCCGCCGGATAGTCGCTGCCGCTGAGCCGACTATCGTGACAACGATTACATTCATCCCCAAACTGCACCTCCAGCAGGAATCATTATCTCCCGTAATTGTCGTATATGGCTGCCCTTGCGGCCCGCGCCACCTGAGGGACCGGTCGGCGCCACGGGAGAGATATGGGACGCGTGCGCAGCTGGACTGTCAACCGACGGATCACTCTGCCGGTGGCAGCGGGAGGAGCCGTCGTGCTCGGGCTGGGCGGCCTCTACGGAACCGCCCTCGCGGTCGGAGGGGACATCGACCAGGGCACACGGGTCCTGGGCGTGGACCTCGGCGGCATGAGCCGGGCCGAGGCGCGCCGAACGCTGACCCGGGAGCTCGGGCCCGCCGCCGCGGCGCCGATCACGGTGAAGATCGGCGACCGGGTGGAGAAGGCCGATCCCGCCGCGCTGGGCCTCTCCCTCGACACCGACGCGACCATCGACCGCGCCGTGCGGACCGGATACGGTCCGGTCGCCGTCGTCGGCAGCCTCCTCGCCTCGGGCACCCGCGACGTGGCGCCCGTGATCAGCATGAACGAGCAGACCGCCCGCGCCGCGGTGGACCGCCTCGGCAGGACCACCGAGCAGCAGGTGCGCGACGGCGTGATCGCGTTCGAGCACGGCGCGGCGAAGGCCGTCCCCCCGCTCCCCGGCGTCTCCCTCGTCGAGGACAAGGCCATCGGCACCCTCCGCGCCGCCTATCTGCGGCCGGACAAGGGCCCCGTCGTCCTGCCGGTCGCGCGCACCGAGCCGCGCGTCGGTGCCGAGGAGACCGGACGGGCCATGCGGCAGTTCGCCGAGCCCGCGATGTCCGGGCCCATCACGCTCACCGTCGCCGGCAGGCGCATGTCCATCACCCCCGCCGTCCTCGGCGAGCACCTGAAGATGCGGGCCGACGGCCAAGGCCGCCTCGTACCCTCCCTCGACTCCAGGAGCCTGCTCGCGGACCCCGCCGTGGCGCCCACCATCGACGAGGTCACCCGCCCGCCGCGGAACGCCGCTCCCGGCCTCGCCACGGACGGCCGCGTGGTGATCGCCGACCGGGGCCGTGCGGGACGGCAGGTCACCCAGGAGGCGCTCGGCCGGGCCGTGCTGCCGCTGCTGACCCGTTCGGGTGCGGCCCGTAGCGGCGAGGTCACCACCGTGGCGGTCCAGCCGGACCTCACCGCCGACGAAGCGCGGCGGCTCGGCATCAAGGAGGAGGTCTCCTCCTTCACCGTGGAATTCCCGGCCGCCCCGTACCGCACCACCAACGTCGGCCGCGCCGTGGAGCTCATCAACGGATCCGTCGTCATGCCGGGCCAGGAGTGGAGCTTCAACCGCACAGTCGGTGAGCGCACCCCCGAGAACGGCTTCGTCGACGGCATCATGATCAATGACGGCCAGTACGTGAAATCGCCCGGCGGCGGTGTGTCGGCGGTCGCCACCACCATGTACAACGCCGCGTTCTTCGCCGGCGTCAAGCCCGTCGAGCACGGCGCGCACTCCTTCTACATCGAGCGCTACCCCGAGGGCCGGGAAGCCACCGTCGCCTGGGGCACCCTCGACCTGCGCTGGATCAACGACACCGGCCACCCGCTCTACATCAAGGCCCGGTCCACCGACACGTCGCTGACGATCTCCCTCCTCGGCACGAAGAAGTACGACGAGATACGCGCGACCAAGGGGCCCCGCACCAACATCACGCCGCCCGGGAAGCGGACCGGCAGTGGTGAGACCTGCGAGGTCCAGACCCCCCTGGAGGGCTTCGACGTCACCGTCGGCCGGACCTTCGTACAGGGCGGCAAGGAGGTCAAGCACGAGGACTTCAAGACCCACTACACGCCGCGCGACGAGGTCACCTGCGCACCGGAAGGCGCACCGGAAGGTACGCAGGAGGTCTCCCCGGGGGCCGGCCCGGGCGCCACCCCACCGTCCCCGCAGAACCCGTCCGGCACGGCCGCGAACGGCGTCCAGGCCGCGGCCCAGCGCCAAGCCCACTGACACCATCAGCGGACCAGGTGTGACATTCCGGCCGCATACCGTGCATGCCGGGGGCCGTGGGCGCCCGGAAGTGCTACAACTGGGTTCGTGACCATTCCTCGCCACCCGTGCCGGGCACGTCGGTGCGGTCACCTCTAGGCAACCGGAAGAAGAGCGTCGCCGGACAGGTATTCGTCCTCCAGGTGGCGATCGTGGTGTTGCTCGCGGCCGGGGCCCTGCTGGCCCTGGTCCTCCAGTCGCGCCACGACACCGAACGCGAGGCACGCAACCGCTCGGTGTCCGTCGCCCAGACCTTCGCCCACTCCCTGGGGCTCCAGGACACCCTGAAGACGACCGACCCGTCCGCGACGCTCCAACCCCTCGCCGAGACCACGCGCAAGGCCGCCGGCGTGGACTTCATCGTGGTGATGGACACCAAGGGCATCCGGTACAGCCACCCCCAGCCGGACCGCATCGGGAAACGCTTCGTCGGCACCATCGAGCCCTCGCTGAACGGCGAGGTCCACACCGAGAGCGTCGACGGGCCGCTCGGCAAGGAGATCCAGGCGGTGGTGCCGGTCACCGGGCCCGACGGCAAGGTCGTCGCGCTGGTCTCGGCGGGCCTCACCGTCAAGAACGTCACCGGTGTCGTCGACCGCCAGCTCCCGGTCATCCTCCTGGCCATCGCCACCGGCCTGGCCCTGGCCACCGTGGGCACGGCGCTCATCAGCAGACGCCTGCGCCGCCAGACCCACGGGCTCGGCACCCAGGAGATGACCCGCATGTACGAGCACCACGACGCGGTGCTCCACGCCGTCCGCGAAGGGGTGCTGATCACCGACGGTGAAGGCCGGCTCCTGCTGGCGAACGACGAGGCCAAACGCCTGCTCGGGCTGCCCGAGGACGCCGACGGACGCGATATCGCCGACGTACCGGGCCTGGACCGCCGGATGGCCGACCTGCTGCTCTCCGGCCGCGAGGCCACCGACGAGGTCCTGGAGAGCGGGGACCGGCTGCTCGTCGTCAACCAGCGGCCCACCCACCCCCGTGGCCGGCCGGAAGGCGCGGCCGTCACCATCCGCGACTCCACCGAGATGCAGGTCCTGACCGCCCGGGCGGAGACGGCCCGCAGACGCCTCAAACTGCTGTACGACGCGGGCGGCGACATCGGCACCAGCCTCGACGTGGTGCGGACGGCCGAGGAGCTCGCCGCCGTGGCCGTCCCCCGCTTCGCGGACTTCGTCACCGTCGACCTGGCCGACCAGGTCATCGACGGCGAGGAGCCCCGCGCGGGCTCCGACATGCGGCGCACCGCGGTCAGCGGCATCCGCTCCGACCATCCGCTCTATCCGGTCGGCCAGCTGATCGACTTCCTGCCGTCCACCCCCCAGGCGCGCGGCTACGGCACCGGCCGGCCCGAACTGGTGCCCCACCTGGCCGACGCGCCGGGCTGGCAGGCCCAGGACCCGCCGCGCGCCAAGGCCATCGTGGACTACGGCATCCACTCGCTCATCGCGGCCCCGCTCATGGCCCGGGGCGTCGTACTCGGCGTGGTCAACTTCTGGCGCTCCCAGAAGCAGGAGCCCTTCGACGAGGACGAGCTGTCCCTGGCCGAGGAACTCGTCGCCCGCGCGGCGGTCAGTATGGACAACGCCCGCCGCTACACCCGGGAACACGCCCTCGCCGTGACCCTCCAGCGCAGCCTGCTGCCGCGCGCCCTGCCCGAGCAGAGCGCCATGGACGTGGCGCACTTCTACCTGCCCGCGCAGTCCGGGGTCGGCGGGGACTGGTTCGACGTGATCCCCCTGCCGGGCTGCCGTGTCGCGCTGGTCGTCGGAGACGTCGTCGGGCACGGCCTGCACGCCGCCGCCACCATGGGGCGCCTGCGTACCGCCGTGCACAACTTCTCCTCCCTCGACCTGCCGCCCGACGAGATCCTGGCCCGCCTGGACGACCTCGTACAACGCATCGACCATGACGCGGACGGCGACGACGTGGACGGCGGAGTGCTGGGCGCGACGTGCCTGTACGCCGTCTACGACCCCGTGTCCCAGCGCTGCACCATGGCACGGGCCGGACATCTGCCACCCCTGGTGGTCGCCCCCGACGGCACGACGGAGATCGTGGAGCTGCCGGCCGGACCCCCGCTGGGGCTGGGCGGCATGCCCTTCGAGACCGCGGAGCTGGACCTCGCGGAAGGAAGCCAGCTCGTCCTCTACACGGACGGGCTCATCGAGGAGCGGACCCGGGACATCAGCGAGGGGCTGGAACTCCTGCGGGTGGCGCTCAGCCACCCCGACCGGGATCCGCACGAGAGCTGCCGGGCCGTGCTCGACCTGCTGCTGCCGCCCCGGCCCACCGACGACGTGGCCCTGCTCATCGCACGGACCCGGACGCTCGGCCCGGACCGGGTGGCCCAGTGGGACGTACCGTTCCAGCCGAGCGCCGTCGGAGCCACGCGCAATGCCGCGGCCAAGAAACTCGACGAGTGGGGGCTGACCGACCTCGGTTTCGCGACGGAAGTCATCCTCAGTGAGCTGATCACCAATGCCCTGAGGCACGGCAGCGGGCCCGTACGGGTACGCCTGCTCCACGACCACAACCTGACCTGCGAGGTGTGGGACGGCAGCAGTACCGCCCCCCACCTGCGGTACGCCGCCACCACGGACGAGGGCGGACGCGGCCTGTTCCTGGTCGCGCAGCTCAGCGAGCACTGGGGCACCCGCTACACACCCGAGGGCAAGGTCATCTGGGCGGAGCTGGCCCTGCCCGGCGGCGCGGGCGGCACGGAGGCCGCCCTCGCGGCCTTCCTGGACGTGGACCCCCTGTGAGGAGGTGAGGAGGTCAGCCGCCCGGCTGGACGGCCTTGAGCGCGGTCTCCAGCGCCTGCTGTGCCGACACGGGGACATCGGGAACGACACCCACGCCCTCCCAGTTGCCGCCCGTGACGGTGTTGATCGTCCGGGCCGTCGGCACCGTCACGAGAACGTGCTCGGCGACCGCGTGCCGGGCCGTGGGATGCGCTCCGCCCCGCGTCGTCTCACCCACCACCACGGCCCGCCCCCGTGCCTGCAGGGTGTACGCCACGTCCTCGCCCCCGGAGAACGTGTCCCCGCTGGTGAGGATGTGGACAGGCCGGTCCAGGTAGCGGGGGGCGGGAAGGTGCGCGGTCGTCCAGTACTGCCGGGTGGTGTCGGAGACCCGGTCGTATATGTCGTTCAGGTGCACCTGGTCGTCGGGGAAGAAGTAGCTGCACCACATCGCGGCCCCCTCCGGGTGCCCGCCGCGGCAGCCCCGCAGGTCCAGCACGAGGGCGGAACTGTGCGCGACCAGCTGCATCGCCGCGCCGATCGCGCTCGCGCCCTCCGTGGCGCCCGCGATGAGCCGGATCTCTATGAGCCCGATGTTCCCTTCCAGCCGCTCGACGCGCCGGATCCCCTGGTTCTCGGCCCGGAGCAGTGCCGAGAACGCGGCCTGCCCGCCGTCCTCGTCCACCGGGTCCAGCGACTGCGGCTCGTCCGTCCACAGCAGACGCAGGTGCTTGTCCGGGCACGCCTCCTGAAGGTGAGCCGTCACCGCCTCGCAGAGCGCCGGCCCGTCCAGTCCCTCGTACGCCCCCGCCGCGAGCCGGCCCCGGATCCCGGCCTCGATGACAACGGCCTTGTCCGGGAAGACGTAGCCCGCGGTGATCCGGGCCAGGGCGCGTTCGATGATCTCTTCATTGATAGGCATGGGACCTGATGTTAAAGGGCCGATTCCCCAGCTAACAGCGGGTTTTACCCACGGTCGGCGCACGTCCCGGGCACCGTGCCCGGGACGCCGCCGGGTTCCGCGAGCATGTCGTCGACGATCTCCATCCGGGTCTCCGGCAGGCGCTCCGCGATCGCCTCCACCATCATCGCGACCCCCTGTGGGTCCGGCGCCGAACAGCGCTCCCGCGACTCCTCGTCGGGCCGGCGGGCATACGCCACCCACGTACCGTCGTCCGCCCGGTGCAGCCGGGACCCGTAACTGCCGCACCGCGCGTGGATGGCCGCCGTCACCCGGTGCCAGCCTTCGGTGAACTGCTGCTCCATGCCCGGACGGAGCCGCCACCGGTAGATCACAGCGAACACGCCTGGAGTCCTCCCGCTTCAGGATGTGGATCTTTCCTGGCCACCCTAAGCGCTGTCCCGTGATCCCCGGCGGGCGCACGACGCCGGCTACGGCACCTCGCCGCGTTGTCGGAACGCCCGAATGCGCCCGGTATGGGGGCGTCCCTCCGCCTTGCGATGCACCGTATCCGACGCCGTGCGCCGATCCACCGGGGATTACAGGAC
>NZ_JBSGZP010000339.1:0-7818 GCF_053611065.1 Streptomyces sp. NPDC054840 | reverse complement strand
CTACGCCGCCGCGAGCGGGCGGTGCGGGGCGATGATCTGGCCGTCGGGCAGCAGTTCACCGGTGTCCTCGAAGAGCAGGACGCCATTGCACAGCAGGCTCCAGCCCTGCTCCGGGTGGTTGGCCACCGGGCGCGCGGCCTCCCGGTCGGCGGATTCGGCTGACGGGCAGGCTGGCTGGTGCTGGCACATGGATGCGTTCTTTCGCTGCGGTGTGGTCTGTGTGCTACGGCTCGATGCGTGATTCATGGCCGTCCCCCTGGGTCATCCCCGCACCCGCGGGGAGCGTGTCATCAGTGTTCCCCCATGACAGCCGCTTCGCAGGTATTTCCCGGCAGCTGTCCTCACAGATTGATGACGCATCACTCGTGCGGGCGGTTCAGGCCAACTCCCCTGTCATTTCGGATGGTTCCCAAGTGGCCCGGGTGGACTAGGCCGAATGGGTGATTCGGGTCAGGCGGCGGGCGCGGCCAGGGAGGAGGGCGCCGCCGCCGGTGCCGGGGTCAGCCGACGGGTCAGCACCGGCAGTAGCTCGGAGACCGGATGCGGCCGGTACGCGGCGATGCCCGGCGGGGCCGGGGCGAGGGGCACCAGCAGGTCCTCGCCGGCCGGCAGCCCGGCGGCGGCGTCGGCCCCCACCGCCCCGTGCAGCCACAGGGTCAGCATGTACAGCTCCGGTACCGACAGCAGCCGCGGCTGGTAGCCGGTCGTGAGGGACTCCGCCTGGCGCAGGGCGCGTTCGGTGGCCGCGACGTAGGGGCCCTCGAAGAAATGGGAGAAGACCCAGCCGTCGGGAGTCAGCCGGGTGTCGGCCGCCGCGACGTAGCGGTCCCCGCTGCGGATCAGGAACCGCCAGCCCGTGAGCCGGGTACGCGGCGGCCTGCCGCCGGCCGCGAGGTTGGACATGCCCAACCGGTCGAGCACGTGGACCGGAAGCGGCAGTTCGGCGGTCAGCGGCCCCTGGATCGCGCGCAGGGCCGGGGTGTGCGCCTCGTGGACGGCGGTGGGGGAACCGAGTGCCGCGAGGACGCTGCGCAGGGCGGGCGCGGGAGCCGGAGGGACATGCAGCGGCATGGTGGGTCGCCTCTCACTTGGGAGACCGGTGGAACGGGGGCAGGTGCGGACTCGCATTCTGGGGCCAGAGGGGGGCCGAGGGGCAATGGCCGCGCGCCAACTCTCTGCCTCGTTTGCGGAGTTTATACGACATGTGTTCACGCAGTGTTTCGGCTAGCTGTCCCGCCTATTGCCGGCAAGGCGCTTACCGGACCCGCTGACATGGCATTCATGCCGGATGCGCGCGAACATGTCGCGCTGACCTCGGAGGTTACCGGACGGGGGCTCGGCTGGAAAGCATCGGTTATCCGAACAAGGCAAAGTCGAAGCGGAATTTGCAGGACGCGACTTGCCAGGTGAATGTGCCGAAGCGCCCTTCGGCCAAACCGGCGCGCGCTCCTCGCCACGCACGCCCCTCGCGCGTTATGGATCACGCTGCCGGGGCATCATCGACCGTAACGCGAGCCTGGGTGTCACGGGCCAGGCCCAGTCGAGGAGGGACGCTTCGATGGGGGAGAAGATCGTGGCAGGCGGATTCGACCTGTCCGATCGGCAGCGGTATCGAAGGAAGCTCCACGAGTGTCTGGAGGGACTGGAGCGGCTCTTGGCGGAGAAGAGGTTCGATCGCCCGAAGAACATGATGGGGCTGGAGATCGAGCTGAATCTCACGGGTGCCGACGGGTTGCCGAGAATGGTGAATGCCGAGGTGCTGGAGCGGATTGCGAGCCCCGATTTCCAGACCGAACTGGGAATGTTCAACCTGGAGGTGAACGTCCTTCCGCACCGGCTCGGCGGCCGGGTATTCGACCAGCTCGCCGAAGAACTCAGCGCCGGGCTGGGCTATGCCCACAGGCAGGCCGCGGAGATCGACACCGGAGTGGTGATGATCGGCATTCTGCCGACGATCTCCCGTGCGGACCTGGTCACCGCCAACCTCTCGGCGGTGGACCGCTACGCGCTCCTCAACGAGCAGATCCTGATGATGCGCGGGGAGGACTTCACGCTCGACATCGACGGCGTCGAACGGCTGATCTGGACCTCCGGGTCGATCGTGCCGGAGGCCGCCTGCACATCCGTGCAACTGCATCTGCAGGTGACCCCGGCCCGGTTCTCGGCGGTGTGGAACGCGGCGCAGGCGGTGGCCGCGGTCCAGATAGCCGTCGGCGCCAACTCGCCCTTCCTGTTCGGGCGTGAGCTGTGGCGGGAGTCGCGGCCGCCGCTGTTCACGCAGGCCACCGACACCAGGCCGCCCGAGCTCCAGGCGCAGGGCGTGCGGCCGCGCACCTGGTTCGGGGAGCGGTGGGTGGACTCGGCGTACGAGCTCTTCGCCGAGAACGTCCGCTACTTCCCCGCCCTGCTGCCGATATGCGACGAGGAGGAACCGCTGCGGGTGCTGGCCGAGGGCGGGGTACCGGGGCTGCAGGAGCTGGTCCTGCACAACGGCACCGTCTACCGGTGGAACCGGCCCGTGTACGGGGTCGCCGACGGGGTGCCGCACCTGCGGGTGGAGAACCGGGTGCTGCCGGCCGGGCCGACCGTCGCCGACGTCGTCGCCAACGCCGCCTTCTACTACGGGCTCGTACGCACCCTCGCGGACGAACCGCGGCCGGTGTGGACCCGGCTGCCCTTCGCCGAGGCGGAGGCGAACTTCGACGCGGCCTGCCGGTACGGAATCGACGCACGGCTGCGGTGGCCGCGCCGGGGCCGGGCCGGAGGGCTGGCGAGCGTGCCCGCGGTACGGCTGGTCCTGGACGAGCTGCTGCCGATGGCGGCGGCGGGACTGGACGCCTGGGGCATCGAGCCCGCGGACCGGGACCACTACCTCGGCATCATCGAGGAGCGCTGTCGGCGCCGGGTGAACGGGGCGACCTGGCAGGTGGACACCTATCACCGGGCGCTCGCCGCCGGAATGGAGCGGGACGAGGCGCTGGCCGCGACGACCCGGCGGTACACCGAGCTGATGCACAAGGGCGACCCGGTGCACACCTGGCCGGTGGGACCGGCGGAGGAGGTGAGCGCCTCGGTGCCCGTCGTGCGCTGACCGGCCGCGCGCCCGGCACCGTCCGGCGGCCGCGGTGATGACCCCGCAGCGATCCTCCCGGTCCGGCGAGGAGGCAGTATGGGGTGATCGCAACGGGATGGCAGGACGGAGTCGGGCGTGCGGACGGAGCCGGAGCCGGTGTTCGTGGAACTGGACGAGGACGGGCGGCGGAGCCTGCTGCGCACCGAGACGCTGCTCGTCCTCGCGCTGTCGCTGGGCGCGAGCGGGGTCTCGGCGCTGATCAGCTTCATCGGCTCGCTCACCAAGCCCGGCGGTCTCAAGGACCAGGCGGCCACGCTCAACGGCTCCTACGCCCCGGGCCGGCCCTGGCTGGACCTCGCCTGGCAGCTGTTCGGCATCGCGAGCGCCCTGGTGCCCGTACTGCTGGTGGCGCACCTGCTGACCCGCGAGGGCGCCCCCGGGCTGCGGGTGCTGGGCTTCGACCGCACCCGGCCCTGGTGGGACCTGGGCCGGGGCGCCCTCGTCGCGGCCGGGATCGGCAGCGCCGGGCTGGCCTTCTACCTCGGCGCCCGGGCCACCGGTTTCAACCTCACGGTGGTGCCGGAGGCGCTGCCGGACGTGTGGTGGAAATTCCCCGTACTGATCCTCTCCGCGCTGCAGAACGCCGTCGTGGAGGAGGTCATCGTGCTGGCCTACCTGCTGCGCCGGCTGGACCGGCTGGGCTGGTCGCCGATGGCCGCGCTGCTGGCCAGCTCGCTACTGCGCGGCTCGTACCACCTCTACCAGGGCATCGGCGGCTTCCTCGGCAACGTGGTGATGGGCGTCGTCTTCGTCCTCGCCTACCGGCGCTGGGGCCGCGTGGGACCGCTCGTCGTCGCGCACGCGCTCCTCGACCTCGTCGCCTTCGGCGGGTACGCCCTGCTCGCGGGCAAGGTGGGCTGGCTGCCGACACCGTGACCCGGGACGGCCCCACCCGATCGGCCCTTCCGGGCGGTGGCGGGCGCCGGGGCGGTGCGACGCTGGAGGGGAGCAAGGAGGCGCGCCCGGTGGCTGTTGTGGACACCCTGGTACCGTTCGCACCTTTCTTCGTGCCCGTGGTCACCGGTCTGGTGGGCGGCATCAGCCTCCTCGTCCGGGACCGCCGCGAGGCCCATAGCTCCGACCACCACTACCGCAGGCGCCTGGAGAAGGCCCAGCTGGAGATCCAGTTCCTCTCGGGCTGGATCCAGGCCAAGCAGCTGGCGCCGACCGACGCCCCGCCCCCGGACCCGGAGCCGGGGCGCTGGCTCGACGAGTGCTACGCCTCGGTGCGCCGGGCCAAGGAGGACACGGGCGGCCGCCACCGGACCGGGCCGGTCACGCTGCGGCGCCTCCTGCTGCTGGGGGAACTGAGCGGCCCGGCGAAGACTGTGCGGGTCGTCTACTGGATCACGCTCGTGTTGTTCAACGTGGCGCTCGCGTGGTGGTTGAACGCGCTCGTCGCCGGCGTACCCGGTTTCATGCACGAGGAAGGCGCCTCCGAGGCCGAGGAAATCGCCTCCTTTCTGGCCCTGGCAGGCGTCCTCTTCGTCGTGTCGGCCGTTCTGTGGTGGAGGACGGTGCACCTGGGCGCGGCGGAGCCGGCACAGATCTACCGCAAGCGGATCGATTCGGCCGCCTGGGTGGAACAGGAGGAGAAGCGGCGGAATGCCGCACGCGCGAAGGCCGATGCGAAGGCACAAAGGAAGGCGCGGTCGAAGAGCGGTGCGGAGGGGATCGGCAAGGGCGGCGGGGGCGGGCCCGCGGACTGAACCGGCCCAAGCGGGCCCCGCGTCCGTGCCCCGTGGTCACCCCCTCGGTCCGGCCGCGGGCGGGGGCGCGAGGAGCTCGCCGTCGACGACGGTGACGGCCCGGCCGGTCAGCAGGGTACGGTCGCCCGCCAGGGTCACCCGTACGAGACCGCGCCGCGCACCGCCCTGGAGGCCGGTCAGCTCGGTGCGGCCCAAGCGCTCCGCCCAGAACGGGGCGAGCGCGGTGTGGGCGCTTCCGGTCACCGGGTCCTCGTCGATCCCGAAGGCGGGGAAGAAGCCGCGGGAGACGAAGTCGTACCCGAGAGAGGGATCCTCGGCGGGCGCGGTGACGATCACCCCCCGCCGGGCGAAGGCGCGCAGGGCCGCGTGGTCCGGCTCCAGCTCGCGGACGGTCTTCTCGTCGGCGAGTTCGACGACGAGGTCGCCGATGTGGTCGGCGGTGTCGTGCACGGAGAGGATCGGGGGGCCGCCGAGCGCGTGGTCCACGGCGGCCGGCGCGGGCACCGGGATGAGCGAGGACGTCGGGAAGTCCATGGTGATCGTGCCGTCCTCGGCCGTCTCCGCGGTGAGGACGCCGCAGCGCGCGGAGAAACGGATCAGTCCCGTGGCGAGCCCGCTGGTCGCCAGCACGTGCGCGGTCGCGAGGGTGGCGTGGCCGCACATGTCGACCTCGGCGGCCGGGGTGAACCAGCGCAGCGCCCAGTCGGCGTTCCCGCCGGGCGGCAGGGGGTGGGCGAACGCGGTCTCGGAGAGGTTCAGCTCGCACGCGACCTGCTGGAGCCAGGTGTCCGCGGGGAACGCGGTGTCGAGGAGCAGGACTCCGGCGGGGTTCCCGTGGAAGGGGCGGTCGGTGAAGGCGTCGACGATTCGGATGCGCATGCCCCGACGGTAGGGCGATTACTTGATCGTCGACAAAGGCCAATCGGGGGTGACTGGCCCGGTCGGGCAGGTGCACGGACCGGCGCAGGGCGAGCTCGACCAACTGCCGGAGTCGTCGGGCGCGGCCCGGCCCGGCGGTACGAGAAGCAGCGCCGCGGCGCTGACGACCGACCTGTGACAGCGAAGTTTGGCTACGCGCCAGGGGAGTTCGACCTCTCGGAGTGGTACAGGCCATAGCCGCGCCCGGAGCTGTCCCGTCTCCGATGAGCTGGTCCGGGAGCGGGGCCGTCGCCTGCGGCGACCGGATCGATCGAGACGACGCGGCGCCGGAGATTCCGGTCGATCCGGTCCTGGTCGGACGGATACCTCCCGCTGTCTCATCCGATCCGGTCCGTCCGCACCGTTTCGTGGACCCCCCGGGCTTCGTCGGCTCAGCAGTTCGTCGTCACCAGGGGACGACGCCGTCGTCCTCGAAGAACGAACCGCTCGGGCCGCCGTCGGGCAGTGTGGCGAGCCGGATCGCTGTGGCCGCGCCCTGTTCGGGAGTGCGAGGTCCGTGAAAGCCTGTGAAGTCGGTGGCGACCAGGCCCGGGCAGGCGGCGTTGATCAGGATGTTCGTCCCGGCGAACTGCCGGGCGTACTGGACGGTGAGGGCGTTGAGGAACGACTTCGACGGAGCGTAGGCCGCCATGATCGGGCCGATCTCGGTGTCGGGGTCCGCCTGCCGGGCCAGGGAGCCCACGCTGCTGGAGACGTTGACGATGCGTGGCGAGGCCGAGCGTCGCAGCAGCGGCAGCATGGCGTTGGTCACCCGGACGACACCCATGACGTTGGTATCCACGACCGTGCGGAGCACTTCCAGATCGAGCGCGGTCGGGTCCTGCTCCCACCCCAGGCCCATCTCGCCCGAGACGCCGGCATTGTTGACCAGGGCGTCCAGGCGCCCGACCAGCCGTTCGACCAGCTCCGCGGCATCGGTGACGCTGCGGTCGTCGGTCACCTCCAGCGGCACCCCGAACGCGTCCACGCCGAGGGCGCGCAGCTTCCTGACGGCGGTTTCGCGTCGGATCTCGTCACGGGCTCCCACGCCCACGCGGTACCCGAGGCCTCCCAGCCCGGCCGCGATCTCGTACCCGATGCCCTTGTTCGCGCCGGTCACCAGCGCGATCATCGATTCACTCATGCTGATGATGGTGGCCCTCGGACGAACAGCGCGGCCAACACCGATACGGTGCCCTGTGATACCTGTCAGGTATCACCGCGTATGCTGCGGCCGTGGACGCCCTGGAAACCCGCGAGTTGAGGTACTTCGTAGCCGTCGCCGAGGAACTGCACTTCGGGCGCGCCGCCGAGCGCCTCGGCATGGCCCAGCCGCCGCTGTCGCGGGCGATCCAGCAACTCGAACGGCGCCTCGGGGTCTGCCTGCTGCAGCGCAACCGCCGTGGTGTCCGCCTGACCGGTGCCGGCGAGGTGCTGCTGCACGAGGGTCGGGCGGCCCTCGACGCGACCGTCGCCGCCGCTCGCCGAACCCGGCGCGCCGGCGGTGCCGACAGCCCCGGCGGCCCCGGCAATCGGCTGGTACTCGCGGTGAAGGCCGCCGCGTCCCACGAACTGCTGCGGAAGCTTCTCTACGTCTACGCGGCCGAGCCCGACAGTGCCGAGATCGAGGTGCTGCCGTGTGGCATCTGCGAGCAGGAAGAGCTGCTGCGGGACGGACGCGCCGATGTCGCGCTCATGCACACGCCGTGGAACTCCCTGGCCGGGTTCGACAGCGAGGCACTGGCGACCGAGGGGCAGGTCGCCGTTCTGCCGGCCGGGCACCCCCTCGCCGCCCGCGAGACCTTGTGCCTGGCCGATGTCAGGGACATCCCCGATCTGCCGCTCGCCCGCTGGCCCACCCGCGGCGTTTACGCGCCCGGTCCTGGCCCCGAGATCCATAATCAGACGCAACTGGCCCAGCTGATCGCCCTCGGACGCACCGTGGCGGTCGTCCCCGACTCCGCCCGCTCCTGGCTGTGGGCCGAGCACACGGCCGTCCCTCTGGCCGACGCGCCTTCCGTCGTGACCCACATCGTCTGGCCCGCGCACAGCCGCTCC
>NZ_JBSGZP010000338.1:0-7822 GCF_053611065.1 Streptomyces sp. NPDC054840 | reverse complement strand
CTGTTGAGTTCTCAAGGAACGGACGCTTCCTTTGTACTCACCCTCAGCACATCGGCTGGGGCTTTCCTCCGGGCTTTCGTTCTGTTCTTGCGTTTCCGACTCTATCAGACTCTTTCGTGTCCGACTTCCCCGGCGCTTTCCAGGTATTCGCTTTCGCGTTTCCCTTTCCGGCGGTTCCAACCCTACCAGAACATTTCCGTGCCGTTTCCGGTCGGATTTGAATTGATGGCCGTTGGAGAGGCCTTTCCCTTTCGGGCGGATCAGACTTTATCAGGTCTCCCTGGGTCTGGATTCCCACCCGCCCGCATGGCTCGTCCGGACACACGTGTGTGCCGGGGTGCCGTGCGAGGTGGAGACGTAAACGTACTGGAGCGGAGCCCCCGGATGCAAATCCGGTTGCCCCGCTCCCGTTCGGTCGCTACGGCGAGGGTCAGACCTCGACGACGACCGGAAGGATCATCGGGCGGCGGCGGTAGCCGTCCGAGACCCACTTGCCCATCGTGCGGCGGATGAGCTGCTGGATCTGGTGCGGCTCGGCGACGCCGTCGGCCGCGGCGCGGGCGATGGCTTCCTCGATCTTCGGCATGACAGAGGAGAAGGCCGAGTCGTCGATACCGGAGCCGCGGGCCTGGATGTTCGGACCGCTGACGACCTTGCCCGTGGTGCTGTCCACCACGACGTAGACCGAGATGATGCCCTCGTCGCCGAGGATCTTGCGGTCCTTGAGGTGAACTTCCGTGACGTCGCCGACCGAGAGGCCGTCCACGTACACATAGCCGGCCTGGACCTTGCCGGAGATCCGGGCCTTGCCGTCGATCAGGTCGACGACCACGCCGTCCTCGGCGATGACGATCCGGTCCTTCGGGACACCCGTCATGGCGCCGAGCTCGGCGTTGGCGCGCAGATGGCGCCATTCACCGTGGACCGGCATCAGGTTCCGCGGCTTGCAGATGTTGTAGAAGTACAGCAGCTCGCCGGCCGAGGCGTGGCCCGAGACGTGCACCTTGGCGTTGCCCTTGTGCACGACGTTGGCGCCCCAGCGGGTCAGGCCGTTGATCACGCGGTAGACCGCGTTCTCGTTGCCCGGGATCAGGGACGACGCCAGGATCACGGTGTCCCCGGGGACGATCCGGATCTGGTGGTCGCGGTTGGCCATGCGGGACAGGGCCGCCATCGGCTCGCCCTGGGAACCCGTACAGACCAGCACGACCTCGTCGTCCGGCAGGTCGTCGAGGGTCTTGACGTCGACGACGAGACCGGCCGGAACCTTCAAGTAGCCCAGGTCACGGGCGATGCCCATGTTGCGGACCATCGAGCGGCCGACGAAGGCGACCCTGCGGTCGAATTCGTGAGCGGCGTCGAGGATCTGCTGGATGCGGTGCACGTGGCTGGCGAACGACGCCACGATGATCCGCTTCTGAGCACTCGCGAAGACCCCGCGGATGGCGGTGGAGATGTCTCGCTCGGGCGGGACGAAGCCCGGGACCTCGGCGTTCGTGGAGTCGGAGAGAAGGAGGTCGATGCCCTCTTCACTCAGACGCGCGAAGGCGTGCAGGTCGGTGAGGCGGCCGTCGAGCGGGAGCTGGTCCATCTTGAAGTCGCCGGTGGCCACGACCATGCCGGCGCCGGTACGGATGGCCACGGCCAGGGCGTCCGGGATGGAGTGGTTGACCGCGATGAACTCGCAGTCGAAGGGGCCGAGGGTCTCGCGCTCGCCTTCCTTCACCTCAAGGGTGTAGGGGCGGATGCGGTGCTCCTGGAGCTTCGCCTCGATGAGGGCCAGCGTCAGCTTGGAGCCGATCAGCGGGATGTCCGCCTTCTCCCGGAGGAGGTAGGGGACGGCGCCGATGTGGTCCTCGTGGCCGTGCGTGAGGACGATGCCGTCGATGTCGTCGAGGCGGTCCCTGATGGACGTGAAGTCCGGCAGGATCAGGTCGATGCCCGGCTGCTCCTCCTCGGGGAAGAGGACGCCGCAGTCGACGATCAGCAGACGGCCGTCGTACTCGAAGACGGTCATGTTGCGGCCGATCTCGCCGAGACCACCCAGGGGGGTGACCCTGAGGCCGCCCTTGGGCAGCTTCGGCGGCGGACCGAGTTCCGGATGCGGATGGCTCAAAAGTGTCTCCTCACCACACACGCCACGTACCCCGGAAGGCACGTGGCGCGCATGTCATTCGTGCACTTGCTGTTGTCTGTTCGGTATTTGTTTGTTCGTGCTTATTCGGTTGTGAAGTCAGTTGTCAGAGCTCTACCCCGCCGGCGGCAAGATCGATCTTGAGCTGAGCCGTCTCTTCGGCGGTCAGCTCGATCAGCGGGAGCCGCAGCGGGCCCGCGGGCAGGCCCTGCAGGTTCAGCGCGCCCTTGGTGGTCATCACACCCTGGGTACGGAACATACCGGTGAAGATCGGGAGCAGCTTCTGGTGGATCTCGGTCGCCTTCTGGACGTCTCCGCCCAGGTGGGCCTCCAGCATGGCGCGCAGGTCGGGGGTGACCACGTGGCTGACCACGGAGACGAATCCGGCCGCGCCGATCGACAGGAGCGGCAGGTTCAGCATGTCGTCGCCCGAATACCAGGCCAGGCCGCTCCGCGCGATGGCCCAGCTTGCACGGCCGAGGTCGCCCTTGGCGTCCTTGTTGGCAACGATACGGGGGTGCTCGGCCAGCCGGACCAGGGTTTCGGTGTCGATCGGGACACCACTGCGGCCGGGGATGTCGTAGAGCATGACCGGCAGCTCGGTCGCGTCGGCGATCGCCGTGAAGTGCCGGAAAAGGCCCTCCTGCGGCGGCTTGCTGTAGTACGGGGTGACGGCGAGCAGGCCGTGGGCGCCGGTGCGCTCGGCCTGGCGGGCCAGCTCGAGCGTGTGGCGCGTGTCGTTGGTGCCGATGCCGGCGACCACGTGGGCGCGGTCTCCGACGGCTTCGAGCACGGCTCGTACGAGGTCGTTTTTCTCCGCGTCGGTGGTGGTCGGCGACTCACCGGTGGTGCCGTTGATGATCAGGCCGTCGTTGCCTGCGTCCACCAAGTGGACGGCGAGCCGCTGCGCGCCGTCGAGGTCGAGTACGCCATCCGCCGCGAACGGCGTGATCATGGCGGTGAGGACCCGCCCGAAGGGGGTCTGCGGAGTCGAGATCGGAGCCATGGGTAACACGCTACTCGCTGCCATGCTCGCGGTGTCCCCTCGGGGGACGTCAACGGGGTGTTGGACGCCGGCACTGCCTGCTCGGGGGTTCAGGCAGTGCCGGGTCCGTTTGATCAGCCTAGATGAACTTTACGAAACGTCGCAATACGGACACTTAGGACTTGACGCCGTACATCTGTACGCCGCGGGTGTACCGGCCCTTATGGGGCAACGCGCCCGTTGCCGTTGTAGGCCGCGTACGTCAGCGGCATGAGCTTCGCCCAGTGCTGCTCCATCTTCTCGCCGACCATCTCGATCTCCCGCTGCGGGAAGGACGGAACCGCCGCGAGCTCGTGCTGCGTACGCAGACCGAGGAAGTGCATCAGGGAGCGCGCGTTGCAGGTGGCGTACATCGACGAGAAAAGACCGACCGGCAGGACCGAACGGGCGACCTCCCGGGCCACGCCCGCGGCGAGCATCTCGCGGTATGCCTCGTAGGCCTGGACGTAGGAGTCCTCCATGACGCGGGAGGTGAGTTCCTGCTGCGCCTGGGTGCCCTCGACGAAGACGTACTTGCCCGGGCGGCCCTCCTGGATCAGCTTGCGCTCGGCGTCCGGGACGTAGAAGACCGGTTCGAGCTCCCTGTAGCGGCCCGACTCCTCGTTGTACGACCAGCCCACCCGGTGGCGCATGAACTCACGGAAGACGAAGATCGGGGCGCTGATGAAGAAGGTCATCGAGTTGTGCTCGAACGGGCTGCCGTGGCGGTCGCGCATCAGATAGTTGATGAGACCCTTGGAGCGCTCCGGGTCCTTCTGCAACTCCTCCAGCGACTGCTCGCCGGCCGTGGAGACGCGAGCCGCCCACAGCACGTCGGAGTCGGCGGCGGAGTGCTTCACCAGCTCCACCGTCACGTCACTGCGGAAGCTGGGTTTCAGATCTGAAGCGGCGGTTTCGCTCACCGGGGGTCCTTCCAAACGTGCGTCCTGGGGCGCGCCCACTCTACGGCGCCCCTCGCGCAGCCTGCGCAGACGCACGCGGTCCGCGGGGTACGCACGGGCCCGCGGGGGATGTCGTACAGCTGACGCACCGCCATGAATTCGCCCTGATGTCCCGAAACCGGGCACCGATCGGCGGGCCCGTACGTCCTACCCAGGAGAACGCACACCCCTCCACCTTGAGGAGATTCACTCTGATGTTCCTCCGGCGCGAACCCGTCCCGTTCGCCTTCGTCTCCGAGGCCGACCGTTTCCGAAGCAACGTCACCCCGCCGCCGCGCGAGCGTCTGGGGAGGACCCAGTTGGTCGCCCGTACTCTGGTCGGACTGACCGTGGTTGCGGGGCTCGCCGGCTCACTGCTCCTCGGTATGCCCGCACTGCAGCCGAGCAAGGCGCCGGAGAAGTCGCAGCAGTCGGAGGCGTCCCAGGGGCGGTAGCCTCACGGGCACAGCCCAACCGAACGTGCATGTGAGTGAGGTCCAGCCGTGCCCCTGCCCTTCCTGACGGCCGACGGCGTATCCGATGTGGATGACGACGGCGACGGCGACGAGATCCTGGCCCATGCCGACCAGGACCGCTGGCGCCGGCCCTACCGGCCAGGCCCCTGGCGCGTGGGCATCGGCGCGCTGCTGCTCCTGCTGTCGGCCTTCATGCTGCTGGCCACGATGATCGTCGCCTTCGCGGGCGGCTGGGGCGGAGCCGTCGTCTGCCTGATCGCCGCCCTCGCGGTCGTCGGGTCGGCGGTGCAGATCCTGCGCATCGGCGTATGGGTGAGCCCCGCGGGGCTGCGCCGGGTGGGGTTCTTCGTGACCCGCACCACCGCGTGGAGCGAGATCGGCGAGCTCCGTACGGTGCAGCAGCCGGTGCGCTGGCTCGGGCTGCCGAGGACCGTACAGGGGCAGGCGCTGACGATGTCCGCGCAGGACGGCGCGGAGGCGCCGGTGCTGCTGACCGACCACAACGCCGATTTCCTGTCGCGGACGGAGGCCTTCGACCGGGCCGCCGACACGGTGGGCGCCTGGGCCGAGGAGTACCGGCCGGTGGCCGCCTGACCTTCGGGGCGCGCGTTCCGCCGAGCACGACCGCCACGGGAAGCCGTGCAGGGATCAGACCTGCGCGGCCGACCCCGTCAGCACGGCCTGTCGTGAAGGGCGATCGCCCGCTGCATCGCCTTGCGCGCCCGCGGGGTGTCCCGGGCGTCGTGGTAGGCGACGGCGAGGCGGAACCAGCTGCGCCAGTCCCCCGGCGCGTCCTCGGTCTCGGCCTTGCGGCGCGCGAAGACCTCGTCGGCGGAATCCCGCAGGATCCGCCCGTACTTGTCCCGCTCCAGCTCGTCGACGGGCAGTCCGCCCTCGGCCTCCAGCTCGGTGGCGAGATGGTTGGCCCGCGTGACGAACCGGGTGTTCTGCCAGAGGAACCAGACACCGATGACCGGCAGGATCAGCACGGACACGCCGAAGGTGACGGTGAGCCAGGTGCCGTGCTCGATGAGCATCAGGCCCCGGCTGCCGACCAGGACGAAGTAGACCACCAGGACGGCGGCCGTGATGAAGTACGTGATCTTCGCGCGCATCGTGGAATCAGCCCAGGTCGAGGAAGTGTTCCAGGCCGAAGGTGAGGCCCGGGGTCTGCGTCACTCGGCGCACACCGAGCAGGATGCCCGGCATGAAGCTGCTGTGGTGCAGGGAATCGTGACGGATGGTCAGGGTCTCGCCCTCGCCGCCGAGGAGCACCTCCTGGTGGGCCAGCAGGCCGCGCAGGCGGATGGCATGCACCGGAACGCCGTCGACGTCCGCACCGCGCGCGCCGTCGAGGGCGGTGGCGGTGGCGTCGGGCGGGGCGCCGCGGCCGGCCTCGGCGCGGGCGGCCGCGATGAGCTGCGCCGTACGGGTCGCCGTGCCGGAGGGGGCGTCGACCTTGTTGGGGTGGTGCAGCTCGACGACCTCGACGGACTCGAAGTAGCGGGCGGCCTGGGCTGCGAACTTCATGGTGAGGACGGCGCCGATGGAGAAGTTCGGGGCGATGAGCACACCGGTCTCCGGTGCGCCGTCCAGCCAGGTGCCCAGCTGCGCGAGGCGGTCCTCGGTCCAGCCGGTGGTGCCGACCACTCCGTGGATGTTGTGGCGGATGAGGAAGTCCAGGTTCCCCATCACCGATGCCGGGGTGGTCAGCTCGACCGCGACCTGGGCGCCGGCGTCGGCCAGCGTCTCCAGCTTGTCGCCGCGGCCGAGCGCCGCCACCAGTTCCATGTCCTCAGCGGCCTCGACCGCCTTGACGGCCTCGGCGCCGATCCGGCCCTGGGCTCCGAGAACCGCCACGCGCAGCTTGCTCATATTGCTTCCTTACTTGCCGTACGGAACTAGGCGACCGCTTCGTCGAGACGGGCGGCCTGCTTCTCCTTCAGCGGTCCGATCACCGCGAGCGAGGGCCGCTGTGCCAGTACATCCTGTGCGACCGAGCGGACGCCGTCCGGGGTCACGGCGGCGATCCGGGCCAGCATGTCGTCGACCGACATCTGGTCGCCCCAGCACAGCTCGCTCTTGCCGATGCGGTTCATGATCGCGCCGGTGTCCTCCAGGCCGAGGACGGTGGACCCGGAGAGCTGGCCGATGGCCCGCTTGATCTCGTCGTCGTCCAGTCCCTCGGTCGCGACCTTGTCGAGCTCGTCGCGGCAGATCCGGAGCACGTCGTGCACCTGGTTGGGGCGGCAGCCCGCGTACACGCCGAAGAGGCCCGTGTCGGCGAAGCCCGAGGTGTACGAGTACACGCTGTAGGCGAGGCCGCGCTTCTCCCGTACCTCCTGGAAGAGGCGCGAGGACATGCCGCCGCCGAGGGCGGTGTTCAGCACGCCCAGCGCCCAGCGGCGCTCGTCGGTGCGGGCGAGGCCGGGCATGCCGAGGACCACGTGGGCCTGCTCGGTCTTGCGGTTCACCAGGTCGACGCGGCCGGCGGTGCGGATGCGCTTGGCGCCGGTGCGCGGGCCGATCGGCTCGGCGTCGGTGCGGGTCAGCGCGCCGGCCTTCTCGAAGGCGGCGCGGACCTGGCGTACGACCTTGTTGTGGTCGACGTTGCCGGCCGCGGCCACGACCAGGTGTGTCGGGTCGTAATGCTTCTTGTAGAAGCGGCGGATCCGGTCGGCGCCGAGCGCGTTGATCGTGTCGACGGTGCCGAGGACCGGGCGCCCCAGGGGTGTGTCCCCGTACATGGTCTGCGCGAACAGGTCGTGCACCACGTCGCCCGGGTCGTCCTCGGTCATCGCGATCTCTTCGAGGATCACCCCGCGCTCGGCGTCGACGTCCTCCTCGCGGATCAGCGAGCCGGTGAGCATGTCGCAGACCACGTCTATGGCCAGCGGCAGGTCGGTGTCGAGCACCCGGGCGTAGTAGCAGGTGTACTCCTTCGCCGTGAAGGCGTTCATCTCGCCGCCGACCGCGTCGATCGCGGAGGAGATGTCGAGGGCACTGCGCTTGTGGGTGCCCTTGAAGAGGAGGTGCTCCAGGTAGTGCGTGGCACCGTTCAGCGTCGGCGTCTCGTCACGCGAGCCGACGTGCGCCCAGATGCCGAAGGTGGCGGAGCGGACGGAGGGCAGCGTCTCGGTGACGATGCGCAGTCCGCCGGGCAGGACCGTGCGCCGGACGGTGCCGATGCCGTTGCTGCCCTTGAGGAGGGTTTGGGTACGGGCGACGGCCCGCCCCTCCGAAGAGG
>NZ_JBSGZP010000337.1:0-7827 GCF_053611065.1 Streptomyces sp. NPDC054840 | reverse complement strand
CAGGTCAGCGACCTGGGCCTTCTTCGTTGCCTAGACCTCTCAGCCCTGCCGTGCCCTCCGCGTGCCCCAACTCACGGGAATGCCCCGGCCGGAGGGCCTTTCCTGCCAGGGACATGGCTAACAAACATCGCTGGAACCCAGCTGTCGGGTCGGGCATCTCGTCATGTGGTCGTCGGGCCAGCCGAACTCAAGGGCGCCTTCGCGCACCTGGCCCGTCACTACACCAACGCCGCAACCGAGGCACGCGCCACGCTGCCCCCGATGGGGAGTACGACGCAGGCAGTCTCCGGCCTGCGCGGGCGACAACCGCTTACGTCGGGCACGGTCGAAATGATGCAGGCCATCACTGTGCGTGTCAGCGTGATCCGGAGGAATCCGTACCCCACGCATCGAGAGGAGTCGCCGTCATGGGCGGTACGCAGGACAAGCCCGAGAAGCGGGGCAAGGGCCCCGAGGCACAGGTTCACCATCGCCCCGGGGACCCCGCGCACCCCCAGCCGGGCAAGTCGTCCCGCGAGCGGGGACAGAAGCAGGGACAGAAGGAGACCTCGCGCCGCCGCGAGGATGATCTGCTGCGCGAGGAGGACCTGCACGACGAGACGCCCTGACCAGCGGGCTGGGCCTCCACAGCGCGCGGCCCGCGCGGTCGGGCCGCCGCCGGCACGGACCCGGCTGTCCGCGCTCCGTGCCGATTGCGACCGGCTCAGCGCCCGAGTGCAGGACCTGCCCGACCCATCACGCCGGCCGTCACCCGGTCTGGGCCAGTTCGCGCACGGTGGCCATGTCGCTGAAGGGGAGCAGTTCCTCGCCGACGATCTGGTGTGGTTCGCTGCCCTTGCCCGCGATCAGGACCGTGTCGTCGGGGCCCGCCGCGGACAGGGCGAAGGCGATCGCCTGGCGGCGGTCGGCGTAGCGCCGGAAGGGGGTGCCGGTCGCCGTGAGGCCGGGAGAGACCTGGTCCAGGATGGCCTCGGGGTCCTCGTTGCGGGGGTTGTCCGAGGTCAGGACACAGAGGTCGGAGTGGGTCCCGGCGATCTGGCCCATCTCGGCCCGTTTGGTGGTGTCGCGGTCCCCGCCGCAGCCGAAGACCGTGATCACCCGGCCGCGGGCGAAGCCCTGGATGGTGGTCAGGACCTTGTCCAGGGAGTCCGGCGAGTGGGCGTAGTCCACGATCACGGAGGTGCCCAGCGGGGTCCGGAAGCGTTCCATCCGGCCGGGGACCGGCGGCATCCGGTCGAGCGCGTCGACCAGGGGGCCCAGCTCGTGCCCCAGCGCGTGGCAGGCTGCCACGGTGGCCAGCGCGTTGGACACCGAGAACCGGCCGGGAACGGGGATCGAGGCCGGGTGGGCGCGTCCGTCGTGGTGGAGGGTGAACCGCGTACCCGAGGCACACACCACAAGGTCGGTGGCCCGGTAGTCAGCCGGGCGGTCCAGGGCGTACGTGGTCACCGCACCCGGCATCATCGACACGATGCCCGCGCCCACCGGATCGTCGGCGTTGACCACCGCACGCCGGCACAGGCCCTGGAAGAGCCGCAGCTTGGCGTCCCGGTAGTCCGCCATCGTCCCGTGGTCGTCCAGATGGTCCTGCGTCAGGTTGGTGAAGACCCCGACGTCGATGAACGTACGGTCCACCCGGTGCGTCAGCAGCGCCATCGAGGTAGCCTCCAGCACCACGCCGGCGGCCCCGCGGTCGCGCATGTACCCCAGCAGGTACTGCAGGTCGGGAGATTCCGGCGTGGTCAGCACCGATGGCGGCATGGAGATCTGCTCGTCGCCGATCCTGCTTCCGGCGGTTCCGATCACCCCCACCCTGGAGCCCTCGGCGATCCGCAGGACGGACTCGACCATGTACGAGACGGAGGTCTTCCCGTTGGTGCCGGTGATCGCCACCACGTCCATCTGCCGCCCGGGCTCACCGAAGTAACGGGAGGTCACCACCGCGGCGGCCGTCCGCGCGTCGGGTACGCGGACGGCGCAGGTGCCCGGGGGCCACGCCGCGGCCGGCAGGTCGGACTCACTGCCGTCGACGAGGACGGCGGCGGCGCCCCGGGCAAGTGCGGGCAGGGCGGAGCCGGGGCCGCCTTTCCGGTGTCCGGGTACGGCGATGAAGAGCGATCCCGGCGTGACCCGGTCGGCGTCGAAGGTGGTTCCCGCGGTGATCAGCGTCGTGTCCGGATCACCCTGGAGGACGTGGTGCTCCTGGCCGGCCAGCAATTCGCTCAGCTTCACAATGATCCCTTCGAGGGGCTCTGGCCCGGGCGTGCGGCCGTAGCCAGGCGGCAGCGCCGGCGGCATGCCGGGAAGCTGCTGTGGTGATGTGGAGCGGAGGAGCCGGAGGCGCGAAGCGCTAGCCGTTGCCGTGCAAGGCGGTACGGCGGGTCTCGGGCACCGCGGCGAAAGCCGTGCCGGCCGGGTCGACGACGGTCGGAACCCCGGCGGCCGGGCGCATCCCGGAGGCGGCCTGCTGCAGGCACTGCCTCGAGGAACATGTGCGACCCATGGGCCGAGTGTACGGCCCACCCAGCGGCCCGGGGATCGCCGCTGCCGGCACGTGGTGGCCACCGGTGCGTCAACGACGGTGACCAGCCGTGCCCGTACGTGGATGCATGGCTGGAGGCGAGGGCTCAGGTGGAGGCGGCGCCCGTCCTGGCGGGCCACGACCACTGCGCCGCCCATGCAACTTCGCGCCCTGCCCACCATCGGCTGCCGACGCCCCGGCTCTGCCGGTCCGCGCGTGTGGCGCTTTGACGTGGCCTGTCGGAGGTCGCAAGACTTGATCACCGGTGACCGCCGGCCGTACACGACCACCTGAGCAGGGGATGTTGTGACAGGACAGGTCCTTCCGCACGACGTACTGGGCAGCGGCTCAAAACGAACTCTCCTGCTGCACAACTGGTTCGGCGACCGGTCGAGCTTCGACCCGATGCGCGAGCACTTGAACGGGGACAGGTTCAGCTACGGGTTCCTGGACTGTCGGGGGTACGGCGAGGCGATCGACGCGGACGGCGCGTTCACGATGGAGGAGGTCGCCGAGGACGCCCTGGCCGTGGCCGACCGTCTGGGCTGGGAGTCCTTCTCGGTCATCGGTCACTCCATGGGCGCCAAGGCGGCCCAGCCGATGCTGCTGGATGCCCCGTCGCGTGTCCGCTCGATCATTGGCGTCTCGCCGGTTCCCGCGTCGGGCTTCCCGCTCGAGGGGGAGATGTGGGAGCTGTTCGCCGGGGCCGCGAAGAACCCCGCCAACCGCAGGGCAATCATCGACAACACCACCGGCGGGCTGCGCGACGATACGTGGCTGGACGCCATGGTCAGCCGCTCGGTGGAACGCTCCTCGGCGACGGCCTTCCGCGCGTACCTGGATTCCTGGGCGCGCGTCGACTTCCACGAGCAGGTGAAGGACAACCCAGTGCCGGTCCTCCTCCTCGCCGGTGCGAACGACCCCGCACTGGGCACCGAGGCCATGCGGGCCACCTGGATGCAGTGGTACCCGAATGCTCAGCTGGAGGTGCTCCCGAACACGGGGCACTACGCACCGGAGGAGTCCCCCCAAGGCCGTCGCCGCGGCTGTCGAGCGGTACCTCGGCCGCTGAGGGTTCAGGTTCGGGCTGTCGGGTCGGCGGCGCCGCCGTCCTCGGGTTCGGGCGTGGTGGCGATGAGGATCTGAGCGGCCTCGGTGATGTTGTCGGCGCGAACGGCGCGGGCCATCGCCTCGTGGGCGGCGTCGGCTGTGGTGTCCGGGGGAACCACCAGCAGGGCGAAGTGGTCGTTGTGGCCGCGGGTGATGAGGACGGTGTCGTCACCGACCGGGTCGGAGTCTAGGTGCACGACCTGGTCGTCGATGACCAGGCGGGTGGGGAGGCCATTCCAGGCGGATGCGTCCACGCCCACCCGGGTGATGGGCCCGAGGTACTCGGTCAACGTGCCGATCAGCGCGGGCAACTCGGTCTCGATGTCGCGCGTGCGGGGCCACCACGCGCCGTCCAGAGGCCCCTCCCGGGACCGCGTGGTCTCCAGCCGCAGCAAGGCTGTACCCGGTTTGACCGCCTGATGGATCTCATCCGGCAGGAGCAGTGGGGGCGTGTGGGGGATGTCGGAGTCAGGCATGTGGATCCACCCGTCTACGGGATGCGGCCGCACGTCACCGCAGGTCGGGCACCGCTGCCGACCCTCGTGCCGGTACGGCGACGCGCGCGAGCCGCCGTGATTTCACGTTACTCCCGCCGCCCGCTCCACCGCCCGCCGGAAAATACCTGGTCACGCCAGTCAGAGTCCATAGAACGGGCGTACAGTCAAAACACCGGGAGTATTTCGCGCACCCGCTTTCACGCGGGTGTCATTTCTGGCGATCGCCTAAAAACCGGGCTGCCGACGAGCAGTCCGGGGGCAGGTCCACATCATGACCACGACCCTCGACCGGACCGCGCCCCGCGACCTCGCCGCAGAGCTCCCGATTCGCTTGTCCCTCGCCCCGAAGACCACGCTCGCCGGCCAGCTGGACGGGGCCTGGTGGCCCTACTCCCGCGAGCTCGAAACCGAGCTCCCACCGCTCACCGCCGCCCTGGACGACCCCTGGGGCCGCGTCACCCGTGTCACCGTGAACCCCACCCGCTGGCCCGTCGTACCGCACACCCTTGCCGTGGATGGGCGCATGCTGCACGTGGGCTGGTTCACCGAACAGGACCCCGACAAGCTCATCCTGCTCTCCTACACCGTGGGGCGCTTGGACCTCCTCGTCATCCCGCCCGAAACCGCACCCGCAGCCGCGGCCCGCCTGATGGCCGCCGCAGCGATCCCCGGCAGCGTCCTCACCGCGGGCGTCCTGATGACCAACGAAGCCGCCATCGGGCGCGGCATCCGTGACGCCCTGCGCCGAGAAGCCACCTGGGAGGACGAGGGCGGGGCCTGCACGTCCACCTTCGGGAACCCGAGGGAACGAAGCGCCCTCCCCCTGCTCGGAAGTGGCCGGAGGTGAGCTCCGTGGAGACCTTCGTCCTCATCGCGGTGATCGTCCTCGCGACCGCCATCGGAATGCGCCTGATCCACCGGCTCAACGCCCAGCACGACGCTCGGATCGCGGCCCACCACTTCAGCGACCCCCTGCCCAGACCTCCCGGCCTGCCGGACGACACCAGTCGTCGAGCCCACCCCACGGATGCCGACCGGTGAGGAACAGACCTTCCTCCGACCGGGAGCAGCGGTCGGGGCGCCACGGTGCCCCGACCCGCCGGCTTCTCGCCCACTCCGAAAGGGAACACGCCCACGTGAAGTACATCGAGACCCAGACACTGCCGTCGCTCGGGCACGCCGAGGTACGGATCATCGCGCACACGCCCGAAGCCGCCCGAGCGGTTGCGGAAGCCCTTCGCGGCTGTTTCGCCGGAGCGGAACAGCGCAGCTACCCCGGCCTCGACGGCGACACCCGCCTCCACCTCACCGTGGACACGGCAACACCCGCCGGCCCCGCCCACTCCTGGCTGGCCGCCAGCCGGAGCCCCGTCGGCACCGGCGCCCACTCCGACGAGACCTGAGAGCCCCACGGGCCCCGGAGCCCACCCCGCACGCGAAAGGACGCGGTCATGGCCACACTGCGCGAACGCCAGACCTACCGCGCACAGGTGCTCCAGGTCCTGTACGAAGCCGTCGAGGGCAACCGCCTCCTCGGCATCACCGGAGCACAGCTGCGGCGCGAGCTCCACGTACCGGAACAGGACCTGGCCGCCGCCTGCACCTACCTGGCGGGCGAAGGCCTGATCACCGTCGACTGGGAACCGGGCAACACCCCCGCGATGGTCACCCTCACCCACGAGGGAATCCGACGCATGGAGGCCGAGGAGGAAGAGCACGACTGAATCCGCTTGCACACGTGAAGGGCCTGGCACGTGGGTACCCAGTGCTTCAGTTCCGCGCCCCCGACGCGATCCCAAGGCTCCACGGCGTCAAGCCGACAAGGCCGTGCCCCGTCCGTGCCCTTCGGCGCGGTGAACAGCGGTCAGGACCGGTGCGCCAGGCAGTCCCGACGGAGGCAATCAGAGACGGAAACCGCAGTTCAGAGGCCACATGGACCACCTGTGCGCCATAGATTCCCAAGCTTATAGCGCGGGTTCGATTCCCGTCATCCGCTCTCACAAGAAGGCCCAGGTCAGCGACCTGGGTCTTCTTCCTTGTCTAGACCTCTCACCCTTTGCCATGCCCTCCGCGTGCCCCAACTCGCAGGAATGCCCTGCCCAGAGGGCCTGAGCGCACCACTTGCACCACACGGACGCAGGGTCGTCTCACATCACGAGACGCATTTCCTGCGCCACACATGAGCCTGCGTTCGCGGATTCGTCACCACGAAGCCGGGCAGGCAACCACCGGCTGAGTCAGGCCTGTTGCCGTGGCGCGCACGGCCAGGCCGCCCCCCGGACGAGGCCACGCCCCGCCACCGCGGCCGGGGGGTGAGAGTTGGCAATTCAGCAGATGATCACAAATAGTGACCAGGGGGTGACGTGTTGTCAGTGGCAGCTGCTTTCATAGGCCAGTTGCGCAGGGAGGTGCAACGCGACCACCGAGGGGGATGCAGCTATGCCCTGGATCAATACGTACGTGAAGTCGGATGGCACCGAGGTCAGCGGGCATCTCCGGCTTCCGCCGGGGGCTCGCCGGGAAACCGCTCTGCTGGGCCTGATCGTGGCCGGGGTCTTCATCTTCGGTAACAGCTCCACGACGGCTGGTGCGGACGCAGCACCAGGACCGGAGTTACCCCAGCCGCAGTCGACGTCGATCTATCCGATCAAGTGGCCGGCGTGGGAGAACCAGCCGACACCTCGGCCGGAGCCGACGGTCTCCTATCCGATCGTCTTCCCCACCGCGGCGAGCGGCCGGTGACCCGCCGCCCACCCGCAAGGCGGCGCAAGCGCGGCGGCAGCGCACGACGTCGCAAGAGCACTGGCTCGGAGGAGCTGTGGATGCTCGGCTTGGCGGTCGCAGTGGCCTTCAGCATGGTCATGGCCCTCCTGTCATGGCTGGCCGCCCATCCATGGGTCTTGGCCCTGATCTTGGTCGCCGCAGCAGGTGCCGGCTGGCTGTGGCTGCGGCGGCGCCAGGAAGCAGCCCGATGGGAGCAGGTCCGGGCGCAGGGGCTGCGCTACGCCGTCGAACACCTCGACAGCCTCCACCACAACGACTTCGAGTTCGCCGTACGGGACCTCATGCACCGCGACGGCTGCGCCGACGCCCAGAAAGTCGGCGGACGGGGCGACAACGGTGCGGACGTCAAAGCCACCGACCCCTACGGCCGCCGCTGGGTGATCCAGTGCAAGCACCGCAAGGCCGGCTGGCAAGGGTCCGCGGTCGGCACCCCAGACCTCCAGGTCCTCAACGGCACCGGCCGCCAGATACACGGCGGCGACGTCCTCGTCATGCTCACCAACGGTCGCTTCTCTCGGCCCGCCCTCGACTTCGCCAAGTCCCAGCGCCTCCACCTCGTCGACCGCCACCTCCTCGCCCAGTGGGCCAGCGGCTCGCGCCCCCTGTGGGAACTCCTCCGCGCCGTCCCACCACCCCGGAAACCGAGTTCGCTCTCGTGATGCGCCTGGGCCGCCTCGCAGGGTGCTCGGGCCCGTGCCCGAGATCACGCGCCAACCCCGGCGGGCAGAAACTGCCGAGTCCGGCGCGGGACTGCCGGCGCGCCCAACCCAGCCGGAGGCGTCGGCGACAGCCACACCGGAGGCCCGTTCCTCACTCGAACGGCTGCTTGGTCTCATGATCAAGTCCCCCGCTCCTTCGCCCCGTACGCCTGTTGACCAACGCCACCGGGGCCAACGCATTTCAGCGTTGGCCCCG
>NZ_JBSGZP010000336.1:0-7834 GCF_053611065.1 Streptomyces sp. NPDC054840 | reverse complement strand
CTCCTCGTTCCCGCGGCCGTCGCCGCGGTGTTCGCGCTGCTGCCCCTCGGCTATCTCGCCGTCCGCTCCCTGGAGCGCGGCCCCGCCTTCGCCTGGGACGTCATCGCCGACGAACGCACCGCCCAACTGCTGAGCCGCAGCCTCGGACTGGCCGCAGTGGTCGTCTCGGCCTGCGTGGTCCTCGGCGTTTCACTGGCCTGGCTGACCGTGCGGACCGACCTGCCCGGCGCTCGGGTCTGGTCGGTGCTGGTGACCCTGCCGCTGGCCGTGCCCAGCTACGTCGCCGCCTTCGCATGGCTGTCCGCCTTCCCAGAGCTGGCCGGCTTCACCGGGTCGGCCCTCGCCCTGACGCTGGTGAGCTTCCCGTACGTCTACCTGCCCGTCACCGCCGCGCTGCGCGGCACCGACCCCGCGCAGGAGGAAGTCGCCCGCTCGCTCGGCCACGGACCGCTGAAGACCTTCCTGCGGGTCACGCTGCCGCAGCTGCGACCCGCGGCCGCCGGCGGCGCCGTACTCGTCGCGCTGTACGTGTTCTCCGACTTCGGCGCCGTGTCCCTGATGCGGTACGACACCTTCACCCGCGGCATCTACACCTCCTACCGGGCCAGCTTCGACCGCACCCCGGCCGCCGCGCTCAGCGTCGTCCTCGTGGTGGTGACGATCGCCCTGGTCGCCGCCGAGGCACGGACCCGGGGCCGGGCCGGCCACGCCAGGACAGGCGGTGGTACCGCGCGCCCCGCCGTCCCCGCCAAGCTGGGCCGCTGGCGGCTGCCCGCTCTGACCTGGTGCGCTGCGGTCACCGGCGCCGCCGTCCTCACCCCGCTGGCGACGCTCGGCTACTGGCTGGCCGTCGGCAACTCCGCGACCTGGGACCCGGCCACACTCCTCGACACCGCCGCCACCACCCTCGGCGTCGCCGCAGCGGGCGCGGCACTCACTACCCTGCTCGCCCTGCCCGTCGGCGTGATCGCCGCGCGCCACCGCGGCCGGACCGCCCGACTGCTGGAGCAGTCGGCCTACGCCGGCCACGCGCTCCCCGGCATCACCGTCGCCCTGTCCCTGGTCTTCTTCGCGGTCCGCTACGCCGAACCGATCTACCAGGAACTCCCGCTGCTGGTCTGCGCGTACGCCGTCCTCTTCCTGCCCGTCGCCGTCGCCGGCACCCGCGCCGCCGTACTCCAGTCCCCGCCCGTCCTGGAGGACGTCGCCCGCTCCCTCGGCCGCTCCCCGCTGCGTGTGCTGCGCGAGGTGACCGTGCCGCTGGCCGCCCCGGGCGTCGCCGCCGGAGCCGCTCTCACCTTCGTCGTGTGCATGAAGGAACTCCCCGCCACCCTCCTGCTGCGCCCCACCGGCATGGACACCCTGGCCACCCGCCTGTGGACGGAAACCGGCACCGGATCCTTCGCCGCCGCCGCGCCCTACGCCGCCGCCCTGATCCTGCTGGCCGCCATCCCGTCCTACCTCCTCGGAAGGCACCGCACATGACCGACCTGCAGATCACAGGACTGACCAAGGCGTACGGCCCCGGTGCGGCGCCGGTCCTCGACGGACTAGACCTCACCGTCCCCGGCGGCGCTCTGACCGCCGTCCTCGGCCCCTCGGGCTGCGGCAAGACCACACTGCTGCGCATCATCGCGGGCTTCCTGCGCGCCGACGCGGGCACCGTCACCCTCGACGGACGCACGCTTTCCGGTCCCTCAGTCCACCTGGCGCCCGAACGCCGCCGCATCGGCATCGTGCCCCAGGAAGGCGCCCTCTTCCCGCACCTCAGCGTGGCCCGCAACGTCGCCTTCGGCCTGACCGGCCTCGACCGGGCCGCCCGACGGGCGCGCACGCAGGAGATGCTCGAACTCGTCGGCCTCGCCGGATACAGCGACCGCATGCCGCACGAGCTGTCCGGCGGCCAGCAGCAGCGCATCGCACTCGCCCGCGCCCTGGCACCGCAGCCCGCCCTGGTCCTCCTCGACGAACCGTTCAACGCCCTCGACGCCGCCCTGCGCACCGGCGTACGGGCCGACGTACGCGCCGCCCTACGAGCCACAGGCGCCACCGCCCTGCTCGTCACCCACGACCAGCAGGAAGCCCTCTCCACCGCCGACCTCGTCGCAGTCGTCCGCGACGGCCGCGTGGCCCAGTGCGCCACACCACACGAGGTGTACAGCCGACCTGCGGACCCCTGGGTCGCCGCCTTCGTCGGTGACGCGGTACTGGTAACCGGCACCGCGGACCAGGACACGGCGGCCACCGCGCTCGGACGCATCCCGCTCACCAACCCACCCGGCCGGGGCCGCGAGGGCGTGGTGCTGCTCCGGCCCGAGCAGCTCCGGCTGACCGACCCGGACGCGGCCGAAGCCAGCGGCACGGTGACCGACGTCCGCTTCTACGGCCACGACGCCATGGTCACCGTCGCCGTCGACGGCATGGCCGAGCCCATCGACGTCCGCGTCCCCAGCCCAGCTGCCGCCCGTCCCGGTGAGCGCACGGGCATCGAGGTGGTGGGGGAGGCGACCTTGCACTCCGCCGCCGTCTGATTTCGAATGCGCTCCCCGGGGCGGGCACTCCGGCCAGCGACCAAGTGGCTGCGGCACAATCCAGCATGGGTTCAGCACCGGCTACCAGACGGAGATTCAGCGCAGCCGCGCGGGGCACACGCCCGTCGCTGGTGTAAGGACGGAAGCATCCCCCGGTCGTACGAGGCGAGGTAGAGCGCTTGGCGGTGCAGCAGCACCCCACCCTCGCCCGGCCGGGCCGCCGCCTCGGTCGTGCCCCGCAGATGGTCGAAGAACACCGCCCGGTCCACCGCCGCCAGCTGCGGCGCGACGGTGACCGGACCACGCCGGGGCCGGGGTAACCGCCCGGCGAGCGCCGGCGGCACGGTGCCGTTCAGTGCCCACGCCAGCATGTGCGCGGTGTCCCGGGTGTGCACCCACCCGGCCGCGGGTGCGGCGCGCCCAGCCCCGCCGTCCAACCCGGCTGCGAAGTCCCCCGCGTTCTTCATCGCCTTCGACATCCTCCAGGCCGATGGCCTTGAGTTGCTGCCTCTGTCCTACCGGGAGCGCCGTCGACGCCTGGAGGTCCTGTTCGCCGCCCACGCGCTGATGGCACCGTGGACCCTGTGCCCCATGACCACCGACCCGGACAAGGCCAGAGAGTGGCTGGAGGATTGGACGGACGTCTCCGGCGTTGAGGGGATCCTCGTGAAGAACATGGCCAGCGCTATCGGCCGGGAGTCCGCGACCGCGCCTGGACCAGGATCAGACGCAGGAACACCACTGAAGCGGTCATTGGCGCGATCACCGGTACCCTCGCACGCCCCCAGCTCCTCGTCCTCGGCCGCCACGATCCGACCGGACGCCTGCGCCCCGTCGGCCGCACCGTCCCACTGCGCCCCGACGCGGCCCCCACGCTCGCGGAGCACCTCACCCCGGCCGGCCCTGGCCATCCGTGGACCGGTGCGACGTTCTCCTCGGCCTGGGGCACGCGCGACGTCCTTGACACCACCCTCGTCCAACCGGGCCTCGTCGCGGAGATCAGTGCCGACACCTCCGTCGACCGTGGCGGCGTCTACCGGCACCCGATCCGGTACGTGCGCCTGCGCCTGGACGCATCCGTCGATGACGTTCCCCGGTTCGGCCAGGGCTCGGCCGCAGCTGCGGGGTGACCGACGACGCGGCCTGGGCGGTGAAGCTGCCGGGGGGGGGTGGAGACGACCCTGTCTCCGGGCGGTGGAACAGGGCCGTCACGCGCGGGCCGCCCGGAAGATGGGCCGGGGGTCCACGCCATACCGCTCAACGCCTGCGTCCGGCTCCGGGGCACGGGCCAGGGTGCGGCCCTCATCCCCAGCCACGAACCCGCCCCCGAGCGCCGCCCCGGCATCCACGGCGGCGGCTGCCCCGGCCGCCGTAGCGGCGTACTTCAGGATGTCCAGCAGGTCGATGGTGAACGAGTCGTTCGGCGGCTGGACCAAGACGTTCACCGACCCCCGCCTCTGCGCGGCCATCGTCGACCGTCTCACCTTCAACGGCACCATCATCGAGACCGGCACCGATTCCTACCGCCTCGCCAGCACCCGCGCCCGAGCCGAGGAGCCCGCCACAGCGGGATGACCCCAACCCTGGCGGCAGGTCAGCTGGCGTCGCCTGATCCGTCGGGCACCCCGGTGGGACGCAGCACGGTCAGAGAGTCTTCCTGGCGAGCGACCATCGCGAAGGAGAACGTGTCGACCTCCAGACAGAGGTCGACATCATCGGGATGAACACCCTGGTATCCGCGTCGCACCCCGTCGGCAAGGTCGGCGGCTGCCCGGGAGGTCCTCGCGCGGTGGAGATACGGGGCCACCTCGGCATCGCCTCCGGCGAGATGCCGGCCGATGTATTCAGCGCAGGCCAGGTCCTCGGCGGCCTGGCCTTCATCGCCGGTGACGACGAATGTCACCGGTCCGGAACCCTCGGTCTTCAGGAACCGCGCTGTCGCACCGGCCACTACGAAACTCGCGCACAGGACCAGCGGCGAGCTCGCGACGGCCAGGGCACCGACGGTTCCGGCCGTCGTCTTCTGCACCACCGTGCGACCGGTCAGATCGAGCGACCGGATCAGACCGGGTGAGTTCACCGTATCGAAGCCTGCCGCCGGAGCGCCGTCCTTCATAGCCAGCCACCCCGGACGACTCTCCTTCAAGGCCAGTGCCTCACCCTCCGACGAAGCCAGGACGATCCTTTCGGCGCCACGCGAGAACGCCCAGGCAGCCACAGTGAAGGCCCGCATCACGTCGACGACGACCGCAACACGCGGAACGTCAGTCCGCTCCGGAATACCGACAAAGCGATGGTTCATCTCGCCATTCTCGCCGAGGCCCGCATCGCTGATGCCAACGGGCGATCCAACGACCGCCACCGGGGTCTCGGGACACATCGGTGCCGTCATATGGCATCGACATCCGTGCCCTGACTGATCACTAACTGCCTCCGGAACCAGTCAACAAACGCTGTTCCTAGAGATCAACGAAGCCAGACCTGGCCGCGTACGGCAGCAAGGCCCGGATCCGCTGCAAGGAGAACACCACCTGGTGCGTGTCTGACGGAGGTACCTCGTACGCCACTGCTCTGGCCTCCGCCTCCGCCGCGCTCGTGTGGTCGGCTCACCCCGACTGGACCGCAAATCAAGTCGCCCGCGTCCTCATCGAGACCGCCGGCGGCCCCGTCGACGGCGCAAAGCGCAACGACTGGATCGGCTACGGGGTGGCCCGCCCGAGCTGGGTGCTGCTGAAGAAGGCAGGCAACCCGGGGCCGCCTGACGCTGACCCCTTGGCCAGCCCAGCCCCCGTGAAGTTTCGTGCTCCTGCGGATCCGGCTCGCCGGCCGCCGCCCCAAACCCGCCGCCGACGGCACGATCCCCCTCACCTGGCTGATCGCGCAGTGGCCCGAAGCCGAGTCGGAGCCGGTGAGGTACTGGATTGCGAACCTCCCCGCCGATATCCCGGCCAAAGACCTGGTCCGCCTGGCGAAGTCACGCTGGCGGATCGAGCACGACTACCGAGAGCTGAAAACCGCTCTGGGGCTGGACCACTTCGAGGGCCGGTCCTTCACCGGATGGCACCGCCACGTCACCCTCGTCACCGCCGCCCACCTGTTCCTCACCGAACAGCGGACCTGCCCAAAAGCCCCTGCCAGGGCCTGACCCTCTACCAGGCCCTGGACCTCCTCCAACACCTACTCGCCACCTGGACCGGCACCTGCCCCACCTGCCGCCAACCCGCCCCATGCCAGCCCTACGACACCAGCTAACAAAGCACTACTAGTGAACCGTCGGTGCGCTGGGCCCGGCCGTGGATAGAGGGCTGGTGCAGACGGTGCCGCGGGAGTCGATGACGGCGCAGGCGCGGCTGTCGTTCGGGCCGCTGGCCTCCACCATCTGTGTGTGAGCTGTGCGGCCGGTCTGCTGCCGGTATTCCTCCTGGTGCGGGGGGTTGCCCTCCTTGCCGAAGACCTGGACCCGGTCGCCGGGGGAGCTTCCGGTCATCTTGCCCCAGGCGGCATGGCAGCCAGGGCTGTAGCGCAGTTCGATGTGGACACCGAAGTCTCGCCCCTCGGCGGTGGTGACGGCGTCGTTCTGGCAGACGGTGGTGGTCGGTTCGGCGTGGACGCATGTGCTGCCACTGCAGGATGCGGTCGGTGCGGCAAGCGGTCGGACCGGTGCCGCGGAGGTGGCTGGGGACGTGGTCGTGCCGGAGTTTGAGAGGTAGAGGGTGGCAACGACGGCAACGGCGACAAGAACGACCGCAGCCGCTGTTCCCAGAAGGAGCGCCATCCTCTTCCCGCCCCGGGCCGCCGGCACACCAGGAGCGGCATCGCGCCCGTCGGAGTCGCCGGGCGGTTCATCCTCGCTCCGGGTCCTGAGATCCAGCGCGCGGGCGAGATCCTGGTCGGTCCGCTTGTAGTGCTCCGCCAGGGAACGGATCACCGGTTCGGGAACGTCCTGCTTGGCGTTCTCGTAGCGCGACAGGGTGCCCTGGGTGAGGTTGGTGTGCCTGGCCACGGTGTCCTGGGTGGGGGTTCCGCCAGCCTCCTTGCGCCACTGCCGCAGTAAGCGAGCCAGCTCCACTCGCGCTGGCGACATTCCCTGCTCGGGTTCCCCAGCCTGACCGACGGGTCGATTCTGCCGCATCCGCGCATTTCCCCTTCGCTTGACCTCTGCATACCCGCAGCTCACAGCCATGCATACATCAGCGGATATGCCCGCATGAGCCGACGGCCCGCACAGCGTAGAAGCGTGACGAGGTCTCGGGCAATGTGGAGATCAGCCGGTGCGAACGACCCGGCGACACCCCACCACCCCAGCCCCGTACGGGCGTTGTTCGCCATGCCCGGACGAGGGGCCACACCTGAAGGAGCCACACCGTGAAGTTCTCTCTGCCCGCCACCCGCACGGGCCGCGTGCTCGCCTCCGCCGCCCTGGCCGGGCTCGTCCTGACGGGCGCAGCCATGAACGCCAGTGCCGAGTCCGTTCCCCCCGGCCGCCACCTCACCCCCCTTCCCGAGAGGTCGATCACCCCCGTCGTCCCCCTCACCCTGCGTCCGGGTGCGAAGGGGGATGCCGTCAGCCGGCTCCAGGACCGTCTGGCCCTCCTCGGCAGCCCGGTGAAGACGACGGGGGTCTTCGACAGCGCCACCACCAAGGCGGTCAAGTACTTCCAGAAGGCCCACGGCCTGGGGGCCGACGGCATCGTCGGTCCGAAGACCCGGGCCTCCCTGGACCGCTCACCCGGCGCGCCTGTCCGTGGTGACCGCACCACCCTGGCTCAGCAGATCCTGAACCGTCGCGGCATCACCCCGCTCAACGCCCATTCCGAGCCGGTGGGCGGCCCCCACCTCGACTCCACCGCGCTCAGCAACATCCGTGACACAGCGGATGGAAAGAGTGCGCTGACGAGCTCGTACAGCGATGCCCACGGCAAGCGGGTCCAGCTGGACGAGCGCATGCTCCACGGTGTCCTCCAGCTCGACGCCAACCACGGTTTCTCCGTCAACATCACCGAATTCGCGGGTGGCGATCACAGCCGGACGTCGTTGCACTACAAGGGAGTCGCCTTCGACACGAGTGAGATCAACGGAGTGCACGTCGACATGTCGGGCAAGGGCCGCGAACTCGCCGAACGCCTCCAAAGCGCTTGTTACTTCCTCGGCGCCTCCCAGGTCTTCGGCCCCGGGTACCCGAAGCACGATAGGCACGTCCACTGCGCCTGGACCAGCAAGAACTGATCCCCCAGGGTGGTGGGGGGGGCCGGGGGGGGGGGCCCCCCCCCCCCCCCCGGGCGCCCCCCCACCCGGAACACCCG
>NZ_JBSGZP010000335.1:0-7850 GCF_053611065.1 Streptomyces sp. NPDC054840 | reverse complement strand
AACCCGAGGGCCGGCGGAGCCGTCCAGCCGGTCATCCCGGGCTGGAAGGCCGTCGTCAACACGAAGTACGGCGTCGTCTACGACGTGCCCCCCGAGTGGAACGTCAACGATTCCGGCGTGATCCTCTCCTTCCACGACGAGGTCAAGAACGACGGCAAGCCGATCATCACGATGACCGGCACCGCCACCCTCAAGGAAGAGTGGTGCACGGTCGACAAGGACGCGGACGGCAGGGTCGAGAAGTTCTCGCTCGCGGACACCGGCGTCAAGGGGGCCCAGGGCGCCAAGGACACGGCGCAGGTGGCGACCGACAACACCGCCTTCTGGGCGTGGGCGGCCTTCGCCCAGAAGGAGCCCAAGGGAACGGTCAAGGAGGGGCCGGCCAAGGAGTTCACGAGCTCCTCCGGGCTCAAGGGCCACATGATGGTGGCGACCGCTTCGAACCTGAAGAAGGAGCACAAGTGCTCCACCGACGGCAAGGCGATCGGCTTCGGTTTCAAGAACGCCGTCGGTGACTTCGCCAGCTTCGTGCTCATCAGCGCGGCCGGCGTGAAGGACGAGGTTCCGACCGAGGTCTCCGACAAGATCATCAGTTCCATCCGGCTCAGCACCCCCTGATCCCACGCCCCACGTCCCGGGCCGGCCGATCCGTTTGGATTCTCGGCCCGGGGCGGGGATAGTCCGGGGGTGAGCTCTCCCCGCACCGCAATACCCCGTACGGCCGCGAACCGCCGCCGACCCGACTGGGCCGGCCGCAACTACAGCCTACTCACGGGTGCGGCGATCATCACGAACCTGGGAAGCCACGGAGCGCACATCGCGGCCGCCTTCGCCGTGATGGAGGCCGGCGGATCCGTCGGCGACGTCGGACTGATCGCGGCCGCCCGCACGCTGCCGCTCGTCCTCTTCCTGCTCATCGGCGGGGCCATAGCCGACCGGCTGCCCCGCCACCGTGTGATGGTCGCGGCCAACGTCCTGAACTGCCTCTCGCAGGCCGCCTTCGCCGTCCTCGTCCTCGCGGGCGAACCCCAGCTGTGGCAGATGATGCTGCTGACCGCCCTGTGCGGCACCGGTACGGCCTTCTTCAATCCCGCGGCCGAGGGCATGCTGCTCTCCACCGTCTCCGGTGAACACTCCAACCGCGCCTTCGCGCTCTTCCGCATGGCGATCAACGGCGCCGGCATCGGCGGCGCGGCCCTCGGCGGAGCGATGATCGCCGCGGTGGGACCGGGCTGGGTCCTGGCCGCCGACGCGGCGGCCTTCGCGGTCGCCGGCGCCCTGCGGGCCTTCCTCGACGTCAGCCACGTTGCCGACCGGGCTCCCGGCGGCGGTCTGCTGGCCGATCTGCGCGAGGGCTGGGTGGAGGTCCGGACCCGCCCCTGGCTGTGGAGCATCGTGCTCCAGTTCTCCGTCGTGGTCGCCGTCGTCGGCGCCGCGGACGCCGTCTACGGGCCCCTGGTCGCCCGGGACCAACTGGGCGGGCCCGCGCCCTGGGGCGTGGCCCTGGCCTTCTTCGGCGTCGGCACCATCGCCGGGGCCGTGCTGATGATGGCGTGGAAGCCGCGCCGCCTGCTTCTCGTCGGCACGCTGTGCGTGTTCCCGCTGGCGCTGCCCTCGGCGGGGCTCGCCGTGCCGCTGCCCGTGTGGGGGCTGTGCGTGGTGATGTTCGTCAGCGGCGCCGCGATAGAGGTCTTCGGCGTGAACTGGATGACCGCGATGCACCAGGAGATCCCGGAGGAGAAGTTCTCCCGGGTCACCGCCTACGACTGGTTCGGCTCGGTGTCGATGCTTCCGCTCGCCACCGCCCTGGCCGGGCCCGCCGAATCGGCCTTCGGGCGCACCGAGGCCCTGTGGGGCTGTGCGGTGCTGGTCGTCGTGCCCACCGCCCTCGTCCTGCTCGTTCCGGACGTCCGCCGCATGACCCGCAGGGCCCACGGCAAGACCATCGCCCCGGTGGCCGCGACCGAGCCGGCCCCCGGCACCGCCGACGCCGTCGGCCGCTGAAGCACCGTCAGGCACTGCAGCGCCGTCGGCCCCGACCGCTCACCCCAGGCAGAACGCACCCTCCGGCGGCGCCGGCGAAGGGGCCGCGTCCGCGTCGGCCACCGGCGCCGCACCCTTCCGGAACCGGGCCAGTCCGTCCCCGTACTCCACCCTCGCGGGAAAGACGTCGGCCGCGCACTTGCGGGCCAGCGCCCCCACCTCCAACGGGGCGTCCGAGGCCAGCAGCACGGCGTTCCCGAACCGCCTCCCCCGCAGCACGGCCGGCTCGGCGATCAGCGCCAGCTCCGCGAACGCCTCCGCGAAGTTCGCCACCTGCGCCCGCAGGAAGTCGAAGGGCGCTCCGTCGGCCAGGTTCGCCGCGTACAGCCCGCCGGGCCGCAGCACCCGCGCGGCCGCCCGGGCGTACTCCACCGACGTCAGCTGCGCCGGCACCCGCGAGCCGCCGAACACGTCGGCCACCACCAGGTCCACGCTCGCGGCGGGCGCGGCCTCCAGCCAGGCCCGGGCGTCGGCGGTGTGCACGGTGACCCCGGAGCCCGCCGCCAGGGGCAGGTGCTCGGTCACCAGGTCGACCAGGCCCTCGTCGAACTCGACGACGCTCTGCCGGGATCCGGCCCGGGTGGCCGCGGCGTAGCGCGGCAGGGTGAGCGCGCCGCCGCCGAGGTGCAGGAGGTCCAGCGCGAGCCCGGGCTCGGCGACGCAGTCCAGGACGTGCGCGAGGCGGCGTACGTACTCGAATTCCAGGTGCTGCGGATCGTCCAGGTCCACGTACGACTGCGGGGCCCCGTCGACGGTCAGCAGCCAGGCCCGGTCCCGGTCCACGTCCGGCATCAGCTTGGCGGTGCCCTGGCCCACGTCCCGGACGACCGGGATCTGTTCGTCGCTCACCGCTCCATTGTCCGGCAGCGGCCGGGCGGGCTTCGAACAGCCCTCAGGCGACCCCGGTCGACCAGACGGCCGCCGTCTCCCCCGCGTGCTCCTCGGCCTGCGCCAGGCCCGCCCGCGCGGCCGGGTCACGCCGCGCCGGATCCAGTACGTTGCGCCCGAAGGCCTTGCGGGCGGCCGCGGACGGGGTGATCAGCAGGACCCGCGCACCCGCCTCCCGCAACCGCTCGGCCTGCGCCGACGGCGAGGGGACCAGTCCCGAGCCGAGCGACATCGGGGCGAGGATCACCACGCGCGCGTAGCCGGCGGCCAGGTCGGCATTGGTGGCGGAGCGGATTCCGCCGTCGATGAAGCGGCGGCCGGCGACCGTGACGGGCGGCCACACCCCGGGCACCGCACAGCTCGCCGAGACCGCGTCGACGAGCCCGTCGCCGCTCCCCCGGTCGAACGCCTTGAGCTCACCGGTGAGGGCGTCCACCGCCGTGACGACGAGCCGCCGCTCGGGCCACTCATGGGAGACCAGCCGGGCGGCCAGGACCTTGCGCCGCTCGGCCTCGGTGCCTGCGCCGGTGTCGGCGGCCAGGGCCATGGCGCCGACCCGCTGCCGGTAGGCCTCCGCGGTGCGCGAGCGCGCCATCGCGACGGCGTACCGGGCGAGGAGGCCGGCCCCCAGTCTCGCCGCGGCCTCGCCGGTGGAGTCCCCGAGCTGGCGCTCGTACAGCTCCTGCGCGGTGAGCAGGCCGGAGGTGAGCTGGGCCCCGACCACGGAACCGGCGGAGGTACCGACGACCAGGTCGGCGGTGGTGAGGTCCACGCCCGCCCGGGCGAGGCCGTACAGGATTCCGCACTCCCAGCCGATGCCCGTCAGCCCCCCACCGCCGAGCACCAGTGCCGTGTCGCCGCTCATTTCGCCCGCCCCTCCGCGCATGCCTGTGGTGACGGCAGTCTGGCGTAGCCGGGCCACCGCCACCACAGAGGGGTCCGGATCAGCTCCGGGTCACCCCAGTACGGCCGTCACCGTCCCCGCGCCGACGGTGCGCCCGCCCTCTCGGATCGCGAAGCCGAGCCCCGACTCCAACGGGACGTCCCGGCCGAGCTCCACGGTCATCGTGACCGTCTCCCCCGGCCGGGCCACGGCGGCCTCGCCCAGGTCCACGTCCCCGACCACGTCGGCGGTCCGGATGTAGAACTGCGGCCGGTAGCCGCTGGCGACCGGTGTCGTACGGCCGCCCTCGCGCCCGGAGAGCACGTACACCTGCGCCGTGAACCGGCGCTGCGGCGTCACGCTGCCCGGCGCGGCCACCACGTGCCCGCGGCGTACGCCGTCGCGCGGCACCCCGCGCAGCAGCAGGGCGACATTGTCCCCGGCCTCGGCGGCCTCCATCGGCTTTCCGAAGGTCTCCAGCCCGGTGACGACCGTCTCGACCGGCTCGCCGTCACCGCCGAGGACCGCCACGCGGTCCCCGAGGCGTACGGTGCCGCGCTCGACGGCGCCGGTCACGACGGTCCCGCGCCCGGTGATGGTCAGCACGTTCTCGACCGGCAGCAGGAACGGCGCGTCCGTGTAGCGCACGGGGGTCGGTACGTACGTGTCCACCGCGTCGAGCAGCGCCTGGATCGCCCCCGTCCACCGCGGGTCACCCTCCAGCGCCCCGAGTCCGGAGACCCGTACGACCGGCGCGGCGTCGCCGCCGTATCCGTGCGCGGTGAGCAGCTCCCGGACCTCCAGCTCGACCAGGTCGGTGAGCTCGGGGTCCCCGGCGTCGGCCTTGTTCAATGCCACCACGATGTGGTCGACGCCGACCTGCCGGGCGAGGAGCACGTGCTCGGCGGTCTGTGGCATGACGCCGTCGAGCGCGGAGACGACGAGGATCGCGCCGTCGAGTTGGGCGGCGCCCGTGACCATGTTCTTGATGTAGTCGGCGTGACCGGGCATGTCCACGTGGGCGTAGTGCCGGGTGTCGGTCTCGTACTCGACGTGCGTGAGGTTGATGGTGATGCCGCGCCGGGACTCCTCGGGGGCCCGGTCGATGCGGTCGAAGGGCACGAAGGAGGCGCCGCCGTGCTCGGCGAGGACCTTGGTGATGGCGGCGGTGAGGGTGGTCTTGCCGTGGTCGACGTGACCCATGGTGCCGATGTTGAGGTGCGGCTTGGTGCGCACGAAGGCCGTCTTGGCCATGATTCATTCCCGTGTCCGGAAGCTGGAGCGGGACCCCGAGGTCGAGCCGACCCTCCCCCTGCGGGGTCCGCCGGACGATCCGGGAAGGGTCAGCTTCGTGCGCCGTCGAATGCGGCGAAGACGGGTGCGAATGCGGGTGCGCCTTCCGGTGCGCCCGTGATGGCGGCAGCCTTCGGCGCGTCCGCGACTGCGGACGGCGCTGCGAGGAAGGCATACCGGTTCATGCCGCTGATCCTGCCGGACGGTCCGGGGCCCGTCGAATGATTTACGGCGTGGTCGCAGACGCCTCGGGCGCTCATGTCGTCACGCTGGAGGGGAAGTCAGGGGTCCTCGACCCCGCGTCAGGAAGAGGCCAGGTTCTTGAGTGCCTCGCGTGCGGACAGCGGTGCCAGGGAGCCTCGTTCGGCCTCGACGAAGGCGCGTACGGCTTCCGGGTCCGTCTTCGCGTACTCGCGCAGGGCCCAGCCGATCGCCTTGCGTACGAAGAAGTCGGGGTGGCCGGCCCGGCTGCGGCAGTATCCGAAGAGCCGGCCGGTGTCGGTCGCGGACTTGAAGCGGAGCTGGTGGAGCAGCGCGGTGCGGGCGAGCCAGAGGTTGTCGTCCTCGATCCACTCGTCCATCACGGACGCGAGCTCCGGGTCGGCGGCCACCAGCGGTCCGACCGTGTGCGCAGCCAGCAGGTCGACGGTGTCCCACCAGGGGACGGTGACGATCAGGTGCCGGAGCACCGGCAGGAAGCCGGAGGAGCAGCGGGCGGTGTGGCGGCGCAGGTAGTCCACCGCGAAGTACTGGTACTCGCGCTCCGGGAGCAGCCAGCAGCGCAGGCCGAGCGCCGCGCAGTCCGTCTCGGACGGTTCCGGAGTGTCCTTGGTCACGGTCTTGGACAGTTCCCGGCGCAGCGGGGTGGGGATGCCGAGGAAGGGCGCGACGTCCTTCATGTACGCGGCCATGGCCCCGGCCCGTACGGGATCGGCGGCGGCCGTGTACGCCCCGGGCAGCCGCTCCAGCAGGGTGTCCGCGAGGGCGCTGCGGGGAACTCGCGGGGGTAGCCGGTCGTTCGACTGCATGAGGCCCAGATTACGGCGCACCGCCGTATACGTGGGCTAGTCTCCCGGGATGTCCCTCCTCCTCGCGCCGTGGACCCGGCTGTCGGTGCTCGTCGTGCTGCTCGTGGCGGCGGGCGTGTGCGTGCTGCTGTACGAGCCCCAGCGCATCCTCTCGGAGGGCTGGCCCCCGGGGCTCCCGGTGGGCACGGCGGTCCTTCTGTTCGCAGCCGCGTACGGCGTGTGCACGGCCGCGTTCGTGCCGCGCCCCCTGCTCAATCTGGCCGCGGGAGCCGTCTTCGGCACCCAGTTCGGCCTCGTCGCGGCGGTCGGCGGCACGGTGCTGGGCGCCGGGATCTCCTTCGGGCTGGGCCGGCTCATGGGCCAGGAGGCTTTGCGGCCGTTCCTGCGCGGGCGCTGGCTCCAGGCGGCCGACGGCCAGCTCAGCCGGCACGGTTTCCGCTCGATGCTGGCGGTCCGGATCTTTCCCGGTGTGCCGTTCGTGGTCGCCAACTACTGTGCCGCCGTGTCGCGGTGCGGCTGGGGTCCCTTCCTGCTCGCCACGGCGATCGGGGTCGTTCCGAACACCGCCGCGTACGTGATCGCGGGGGCCAGTGCCTCCTCGCCCGGATCGCCCGCGTTCCTCGCCTCGTTCGGCTTCATCGTCGTCTCGCTCGTGGGCGGAGGGGTCGTCGCATGGCGCAAGCGACACCGTCTGACACCCCCTCGAACCGAGCACCGGGTGCCCGAACTGGTGCCCCAGCACCCCCCTGTGGTCAGCGCCGCTTCGCACGGGCCCTAGCATCGGACGCGAACTGCCCGACGATCACAAGGACGAGCGCACCCCGACATGAGCTGGTTCGAATCCCTAATCCTCGGTCTCGTCCAGGGGCTTACGGAGTTCCTCCCGATCTCCTCCAGCGCCCACCTGCGGCTGACCGCGGCGTTCGCCGGCTGGCACGACCCAGGAGCGGCCTTCACCGCGATCACCCAGATCGGCACCGAAGCCGCCGTGCTGATCTACTTCCGCAAGGACATCGCGCGGATCGTCTCCACTTGGTTCCGCTCCCTGTTCAACAAGGGGCTGCGCTCCGAGCAGGACGCCAAGATGGGCTGGCTGGTGATCGTCGGCTCGATCCCGATCGGCGTCCTCGGCCTGGTCTTCAAGGACGCGATCGTGGGCCCGGCCCGCGACCTGCGGCTGACGGCCACCACCCTGATCCTCATGGGCATCGTGCTCGGCGTCGCCGACCGGCTGGCCGCCCGCGACGAGGAGGGCGGCCGGCACCGCGCGATCCGCGAGCGCAAGACGCTGCAGCAGCTGGGCGTCAAGGACGGTCTGATCTTCGGTCTCTGCCAGGCGATGGCCCTGATCCCGGGCGTCTCCCGGTCCGGCGCGACGATCTCCGGCGGTCTGCTGCTCGGCTTCACCCGTGAGGCCGCGGCCCGCTACTCCTTCCTCCTCGCGATCCCGGCCGTGCTGGCCTCGGGAGCGTTCGAGATCAAGGACGTCGTGGAGAACCCGGGCCATATCTCCTGGGGGCCGACGATCTTCGCGACGGTCATCGCCTTCTTCGTGGGCTACGTCGTGATCGCGTGGTTCATGAAGTTCATCTCGACCAAGAGCTTCATGCCCTTCGTGATCTACCGGATCCTCCTGGGCATCCTGCTGTTCGTGCTGATCGGCACGGACGTGCTGAGCCCGCACGCGGGCGAGTCCGGCTCGTAGCCCCTTCGGC
>NZ_JBSGZP010000334.1:0-7853 GCF_053611065.1 Streptomyces sp. NPDC054840 | reverse complement strand
GCTGGGAGGTGCCCCCTGCTCAAACGCCGGCGAGGCTGAAATGGCCCGGCACAGCAGCCCGTCCAGGGCAGTGGCGGTCACGAGGCCTCCGCGCGGTCGGCCGCCATGCCCGCGGCGTCCAGCAGGGCGGTCCCGACGATGAGGTCGGCGCCGCCGAACTCGTGGTCGTCGAGCTGGGTGCCGTCGTCCACGGCGAAGAGCAGCCGCTCCTCACCCTGCCGGTAGGCCGTGCCGACGGCCGGGCTCGCCGCGTGGACGGCCAGCAGGGCCACCAGGTAGGGCAGTTCCGGATCGCTGCGGCGGGCCTGCGCGAGGAGTCCGGACAGCCGGCGCGGGGCGTCGTGCGGGAGGTCCAGGAGCTCCATCGCGGCGGCGAGCTGCTCCTCGCTGAAGCGGCTGTCGTCCGGGGTGGCGATGAGGTCCGGCTCGGGCATCTCCGCGCCGAGGTGCTCGCGCTCCACCGGCGGGGTGAGCAGGATCTCGACCAGGTCGGCCACCCGTACCGAGACGGGGGTGCGCAGCCCCGCGCCGGAGGCGAAGAAGGCTGCGGTCACCCGGCTCGCCTGCTCCAGGGGGAGCGGCAGGAGCGGAGCGACGAGCTGGCCGTAGAGGTCGATGCCGGAGCGGGGCGCCGGGGCCGCGAAGGCCTGGCGGTCCTGTTCGGCGCGGAACAGCGGGCCGGCGTCCAGGAGCCGGGACTGGAGCTGGGTGTGCCGGCGGATGCAGTCCTTGACGATGTCGACGAGTTCGGCCGCGCGCCGCTTGTTCTCCGGCTCCTCCGCCTCGTCGCGCGCCTTGCGGATGTTGGTCAGGATCGCGTTCTCGTGCCGGTAGCGGTCGGCGACGTGGTCCAGGGCTTCGGCGATCATGTCCGGCACGGCCTGCAGCCAGTCCACCGCCCGGACGTTGCGGCGCGTCGCGTCCAGTGTGCGGCGCAGGGTCTCGGCGTACTGGACGGTCCGGTAGCGGGCCTGCTCGGCGGCGAGCTGGGCGTCGGCCAGCCGCCCGCGGCTGATCAGCACCTCCAGCTTGACCTCGGCGGCGATCTGGGCGCTGGTGACGTCGGTGTCGAGGGCGCCGACGAGGACGTTGACGGCCTCGTCGGTGGTGCGCAGGTAGACCACGCCGCCGTGGCCGGGGACCTCTTCGATCAGCTTGAAGTCGTAGTCCCGGCGCACGTAGAGGCCGTCGGGGCCGAAGGTTCCGTAGATGGCGCGGAATCCGCGGTCCACGCTGCCGACGTTGATGAGGTTCTCCAGCACCCAGCGGGCCACCCGCTCGTGCTCGGCCGCCGGGCGGGACGGTGCCTGGGCCGCGACGCGCGGCAGCAGCCTGGCCACTATCTGCTCGTGGTCGGCGCCGGTGTCGAAGTCCATGTTGAGGGTGACCAGATCGATCGCGGCCAGCGCGACCTCCGCCATCGCGTAGACCCCGTACTCGCCGGCCAGATTGGCCTTGCGTACGTCGAGGTCGTGCAGCGGGGCGGTGCAGGCGAGGGCGCGCAGCCGCCGGGCCAGGCCCTCGTCGGCGGCCGGGCCCGGCGCCGGGGACGGAAGGGTCTTCGCCGGGGCAGGGAGAGTCACGGACAAAGACTAGGTCCTGTTACTGACAACATCCCAAACGGCATGGTTCGGCCGGATCGTCCCCTAGCCGTCCGCCCGCTCCGCACCCGGTGTCACCGTCGGCCGCCTGCTCTACGCTCAGCCCATGGATTCCATGATCGCATCCGCTGCTGTGATCGACCTCAACGCCGACCTCGGCGAGGGCTTCGGGCGCTGGACGCTCACCGAGGACGAGGCGCTCCTCTCGGTCGTCACGAGCGCCAACGTGGCCTGCGGCTTCCACGCCGGTGACCCGTCCATCATGCGGCGGGTCTGCGAGCTGGCCGCGGAGCGGGGCGTACGGATCGGCGCGCAGGTGTCCTACCGCGATCTGGCCGGCTTCGGGCGGCGCTCCATGGACGTGCCGCCCGGCGAGCTCGCCGACGAGGTGGCCTACCAGATCGGGGCGCTGGAGGTGTTCGCGCGGGCGGCCGGCTCCCGGGTGTCCTACGTGAAACCGCACGGCGCGCTCTACAACCGCACCGTGCACGACGCCGGCCAGGCCGCAGCCGTGGTGGCGGGCGTCCGGCTGGCGGCAGGCTCCGGTGCCACCGGGGGCCTGCCGGTACTGGGCCTGCCCGGGTCGCTGCTGCTCGCCGCCGCCTCGGAGGCCGGGCTGGCTCCCGTACCGGAGGCCTTCGCCGACCGCGCCTACACGCCGGCCGGGACGCTGGTCCCGCGCGGCGAACCGGATGCCGTGCTGCACGATCCGGACGCGGTCGTGGCGCGGGCCGTCCGGATGGCGGCCGAGGGGGCGGTGACGGCGGCCGACGGGTCGCCGGTCCGGGTGGCCGCGCGCTCGCTGTGCCTGCACGGGGACACGCCGGGCGCGGCCGGGCTCGCCCGCCTGGTCCGGGAGGCGCTGGGCGCGGCCGGGGTCCGGGTGGAGGCCTTCGCGTGAGGACCCTCGTGGTGGGCGGCGCGGCGCTGCTGGTCGAGCTGGACTCGGCGGAAGAGGTCGCCGCGCTCCACGCCGAGCTGCTGCGCCGCCGGGACGCGGGCGAGCTGGGTCCCGTACGGGATCTGGTGCCCGCCGCGCGGACCGTGCTGCTGGACGGCGTGCGGGATCCGGCCGCGCTCGGTGCCCGGATCGCGCGGTGGGAGGTGCCGCCGCTCGCGCCGACGCAGGGGCCTCAGGTCACCGTCCCGGTGCGGTACGACGGCCCCGACCTGGTGGAGGTGGCCCGGCTGTGGGGGGTGGCCCCGCGGGAGGTCCCGGGCATCGTCGGCGCCGCCGACTTCCGGGTGGCCTTCTGCGGTTTCGCGCCGGGCTTCGGCTATCTGACGGGGCTGCCGGAGCGGTTCCACGTCCCCCGGCGCGAGTCGCCCCGTACGGCCGTCCCGGCGGGCTCGCTGGCGCTGGCCGGGGAGTACGCGGGGGTGTACCCGCGGTCCTCCCCCGGCGGCTGGCGGCTGATCGGCTCCACGGACGCGGTGCTGTGGGACCCGCGGCGGGAACCGGCGGCGCTGTTCGCGCCCGGGGTCCGGGTCCGGTTCACGGAGGAGAACGGCCGTGGCTGAGGGGCTGCCGAGGCTGCCGGGGCTGCTCGTGTTGCGGCCGGGGGCGCTGACCACGGTCCAGGACCGGGGCCGCCCCGGGTACGCGCACCTGGGGGTCCCGCGCTCGGGAGCGCTCGACACGGCGGCGTACGCGCTGGCCAACCGGCTGGTCGGCAACGCGCCGGGCGCGGCGGCGCTGGAGACGACCCTGGACGGGGTCGGGCTGCGGGCCCTGGCTGCGACCACCGTGGCCGTCACCGGCGCGCCCTGTCCGGTACGGATCTCCGGTCGCCCGGTGGCCTGGGGAGCGCCGGTCCGGCTGCCGGCAGGGGCGGAGCTGGAGGTGGGCCGGGCGGAGTCGGGAGTGCGCGGCTACGTCGCGGTGCGAGGAGGCCTGGGCGGCCCGCCGGTCCTGGGCAGTCGCTCCACGGACCTGCTGTCCGGGCTGGGGCCGCCGGTCCTGGCGGCCGGGATGCTGCTGCCGGTGGGCGCGCCGGGCCCGGATCCGGCTCCCGGGGCGGATGCCTGCGGCCTGCCCGGGCCGCCTTCGGAGCTGCTGCTCCCGCTGCGGCTCGGGCCGCGGGCGGACTGGTTCACGGAAGCTTCGCTGGCCGGGCTGTGGGTGGCGGCGTTCCGGGTGTCGGCCGTGTCGAACCGGATCGGGCTCCGGACGGAGGCGGGGCCCGCGCTGGTCCGCGCCCGGGCGGGCGAGCTGCCGAGCGAGGGCATGGTGCTGGGCGCGGTACAGGTGCCGCCGGACGGGCTGCCGGTGGTGTTCCTGGCCGATCATCCGGTGACGGGCGGCTACCCGGTGGTCGGTGTGGTGCCGCCGGGCCCGGCCCTGGACGCGGCGGCGCAGGCCCGGCCGGGGATCCCGGTCAGGTTCGTGCGGGCCCGGTGAACCGTCCGGGGCGGCTTCGGTCGGCGCGGACCGGACACGGCGTGCGAGGACACGGCTCTTCCCGGCGTCCGGCAGCGCCTTCCGGCTTCCTTCCGGCAGCGCCTTCCGGCGCCCCGGCACGCACGCGGCCCGGCTCCCCGAGGACGGGCCGGGCCGGGGTGCGTCGCGGTGCGGGCCGGTGGGGTTACACGGCGGACTCCGGGGCGATGCGGCTGCGGACGGCCGACTGGACGTCCTCCTCCTCGGCCGGATCGGCGGCCAGGCGGCGCAGCCGGGGCGCCACGCGGGCGTCGGCCGTCTCGGCGTGGTGGGCGGCCACCTCGCGGGTGGTCTCCTCGCAGTCCCACAGGCATTCGACGGCGAAGCCCGCCGCGAAGGAGGGGTCGGTGCTGGCCAGGGCCCGTGCGGCCCGGCCGCGCAGGTGGGACGAGGCGGTCTCGCGGTAGATGTGGCGCAGCACGGGGGCCGCGCAGCCGATGGCGAGCCGGCCGGCCCCGTCCACGAGGGCGAACAGGCGCCGGGTGTCCGGGCCCGCACCGCGCACGGTGGAGCGCAGGGCGCCCAGCACCAGGCCCGCGTCCTCGGCTCCGCCGCGGGCGGCCAGGATGGCCGCGGCGGCCTCGCCGAGCGCGTCGGGGCGGTGGACCCAGCGTCGGGCCCGTTCGACGGCCTCGGGGCCGCACATGCGCTCGTAGGCGGCCACGGCGGGCTCGTCGGCGGCGGCTTCGATGAGGTCCAGCACGGCCGGGTTGTCCGGCTCGGCGAGGACCAGGTGGTGCAGGGCGGTGGCCCGGGCGGCCTCACCGTCGGCGCCGGCGGCGGCCGCGAGGATGGCGGAGCGGTCCTCGGGCTGGGCCACGGCGGCGAGGCAGCGGGCGGCGGGGACGTGCAGCGGGGTACCGCGGCGCAGCCCGTCGGCGGCCCAGTCGAAGACGGCCTGGACGCCCCAGCCGGGCCGGGGCCCGCCCGGGGTCATCTGCCGCTGCCAGCGGTCGAAGGAGCCCTGCTGACGGGCGGCGCGCAGGCGCTCCCCGTACGGGGCGGTCTCCTCCCACAGGCGCCACGGCCGGGGCTCGTAGGCGTCGCGGACGGCGGCGGCCAGCCGCGCCTCGCCCTCCGCCGTGGCGGGGAAACGGGCGAGGACGGCGGCGGCCAGGGACCGCAGGCCTTCGTCGTCGTCGCGCAGGGCCAGCTCGTCGAGTGCCCAGGCCCAGTTCGCCCCGGAGGCGGCGTAGCGGCGCAGCAGCATGAGCGCGTCGTCGCGGCCGTAGGAGGCCAGGTGGCCCAGGACGGACAGGGCGAGGCCTGTGCGGTGGTCCTCCTCGTCGACGAGGTCGTCGGCGCTGAAGAGGTGGGCGTCGATCTCGCCCAGGGGACCGGCGAGGTCCAGGTACAGCCGGGCGTAGTACAACGAGCGGTTCTCGACCTGCCAGTCCTGGCGCGGATCGCGGAGCACGCACTGGTTGAGGGCCTCGAGGGCCTCCGCCCTGGGTGCCGCGAGTGCGTGCAGCGTGCCGTCGCCGCGGCCGCGCTGGAGGAGCCCGAGCAGGGTACCGCTCGGCGCTATGACTGGTTCGAACATGGGAATGGCCTCAAATCAAGCTGGGGACGCAACCGGGAATCGGGATTCACAGGGCCGCGTAACAGCATGTGAGGACGTCCGCCGTCATGTTCCGCTCGATGTAGACCATTGCCTTCTCACTCTCGTCGGTGCTTCGTGACCATGGAGGCCGGGCCGGGCCGGCACACCCTTCGTGTCCTGCCCGCTTCTGCCCGTCCCCCGTGCTCGCGAATCGAATCCGACGCCATGATGACCCAGCCGGTTTGTGCACCGCGACCACATTTATGGCCGCCGTGACCAACCTGTGAGCTCCGGATGTGCCGGGGCCGCGCCAGATCCCAGGCAAAACCGGACTACTCGGCTCCGAAAAGTTCCAGCAGGTCGGCCTTGGCGAACATGCGCGCCGTGTCCACGGCGGAGGGGGTTCCGGCCTTCGGGTCGGCCCCGCCGGCGAGCAGCGCGCGGATCACTCCCTCCTCGCCCTTGAAGACGGCGCCGGCGAGCGGGGTCTGGCCGCGGTCGTTGGCGCGGTCGGCCTCGGCGCCGCGGGCCAGCAGGGCCGACACGGCGTCGGCGTGGCCGTGGTAGGCGGCGAGCATGACCAGGGTGTCGCCGCGGTCGTTGGTGAGGTTCGCCGGGACCCCTGCGTCCAGGTAGGCGGTGAGCGTCTCGGTCTCACCCTGGCGGGCGAGGTCGAAGATCTTGGTGGCCAGCTCGATGACGTCCTCGTCGGGGACGCCCTGGGAACCGGAGCCCTTCGCTGCGTGCTCGCTCATGGTTCGTACCGCCTTTCACTCGTTGCTGACATGGTCCGCCCGCCCGTCACGACGTCGAAGACCCGGCCGGGGGCCGGGCGGGCAGGGGGGTGCACGGCGCTGCGTCCGTACGGGTGAATCGCCAGAGTAGCGCCCTGGCCTGCACATGTCCGGGTCGGGCCGAGGCAATGATCACCCTCGACAGACCGTGCGCCGGGCACGCCACCCAGGCTGAGCCGGTCAAGTGAAAAACCCCTGGATTCACCCGAATGCACCTTTTGTCGCATTGATACTTCCTGTGAGCCTGGAAGAACTGATGGTGACTGTCCCCACCAACCAGGAGAAAACCTCATGGTCCTGTCCATCTCAGGCGTGGTCCTGCTCGGCATCATCTGCTTCCTCTTCTTCAAGAAGGACGGGATGAAGCTGTCGCACGCGTTCGTCTGCTCGCTCTTCGGTTTCTTCCTCGCCGGCTCCGCCATCGCCCCGAGCATCACGGCGAGCACGGCGAGCCTCGCGAGCCTGCTCGGCGGGATCAAGCTCTAGGTCGGGGGCCGCGAAGTGGCGCCGACCGCCCGGAGGGTGGGCCCCGCGGCCTCCGGTGCCATGGGGTCTCCCCAGGCCCGCAGGGCCGGGGGGAAGCCTCGCAAGGCGGAGGGGCGCTCGCGTACCGGACGTACTCGGGCGCCCGACAACGCGGCGAGGTGCGGTGCCAGGCGTCGCGGGGCAGGCGGGACTCGGACACGACCTGGTGCTGTGACCGGAAAGGTTCACCGGATCACAGCACTAGCCCGACCGTCACACAGCGACAACCAGCAGCACCAGGAACACCGTCACACCCACAACTCCAGGAGACGCCCGTGGCCCGGCGCCCACTTCCCCGCATCCTCAGCAGCGGCACCACGTCGCTGGCCCGGGGCCGCGACCTCGCTCGCACGGCCGCCGACAGTGCCACGGACGTCCTCCATCCGCTCCTCGTCATCGGACGCGGCCTGCGCATCCTGGCCGCGGCCGGGCGGCGCCGGTGGTCGCAGACCCCCAAGGACAAGCGTGGTCCCGCGCTGTTCCTCGGAGCGGCCTGCGTCCTCGTGGTCGCACTCGTCCCCTACGGTCCCCTCCTCGCCCTGATCACCCTCATGGCGGCGGCGGCCTGGCACGGAGGCGACCGCACCGCGGCGAAGGCCGGACCGAGCGAAGCCGAGACCAAACGGCTCGCCTGCCTCTACGAAGCCCTCGTGCCGTACTTCTCCATCCCGGAGGACCCGAGTCCGCTCTTCGCCCACGGCGGGGACTGGGACAAGGCCTTCAGCGGCTACGAGTTCGACGAGGCGGGCCGCATCACCCGGCTCCACATCCGCTACCCGGCCTACTTCACCGACGGCGAGGCCACCTCACGGGCCCGGATCGAGGCACTGCTGCACGCCAAGTCCGGGCGCGGACGGGAGTATCTCTTCAACTGGGACGAGGAGGGCAACCAGCTCGACCTGAGGGTGCTGGCGGCGCTGCCGACGGGCATCGCCGCCCAGCCGTTCGTC
>NZ_JBSGZP010000333.1:0-7862 GCF_053611065.1 Streptomyces sp. NPDC054840 | reverse complement strand
GTGGTGCGGGTCCGGGAACCGCGCTAGACCGTCTCTCTCGGATCTTGTCGGCCGAGCCCGCGGCGTCCGGTGTCGTGCCCGGCAAGGCGGAGGGGCGCGCCGGTTTACTGGACGTACTCGGGCGCCCCGACAACGCGGCCGGGTGCGGTGCCGGACGCCGCGGGCCCGGCACGATCCGAAAGAGACGGCCCAGGTGTATCGATCCGCGGCGTGTTGACGCGGCTGCGGCGGCCTCAGATCAGCTCCTCGCCCCGGCCCCGGCGCCCCCGGGGCCAGCGGCGGTTGATCACATAGGCGCCGCCCGCCAGTACGGCCAGCACACCGCCCACGACGGCCAGCGCGGTGCCCGCACCGCCGCCGGCGTCCTTGCCGGCCGCCGACGGGTCGTTCTCGTGGGACTGCGCCGGGGAGCCGTGCGAGGAGGCGTCCGCGCTCTTCGGCGGCACCAGCTCACCCACCGGCCTGACCTTCCCGGCCGCCGCGAAACCCCAGTCGAAGAGCGCGGCGGTCTCCTCGTAGACCGAGTTCGCGCCGCCCGCTCCCGGATTCATCACCGTGACCAGCAGCTTCCTGGCACCCTGCTGCGCGGCTCCGGTGAAGGTGGAGCCCGCCATGGTGGTGTTGCCGTTCTTCACGCCGGCGATGCCCTTGTAGGGGGAGATACCGCCGGCGCCCGTCATCAGCCGGTTGGTGTTCTGGATCTCGAAGTGGTTCCGCGGCTTGCCGGGCTCCTGCAGGCCGGGGAACTTCGCGCTCACCGTGCCGCAATACTCCCTGAAGTCCTGCTTCTGCAGTCCGGAGCGCGCGACGAGCGCCAGGTCGTACGCGCTCGACACCTGCTCCGGGGCGTCGTACCCGTCGGGGGACACCACGTGGGTGTCGAGGGCCTGCAGGTCCTCGGCGTGGGCCTGCATGTCCTTGACGGTCTTCTCGACGCCGCCGTTCATGGCCGAAAGCACATGCACGGCGTCGTTCCCCGACCGCAGGAACACCCCGAGCCACAGGTCGTGGACGGAGTACTCGTGGTCCTCCTTGACGCCGACCAGGCTGCTTCCCGGGCCCACGCCCTCCATGTCCTTGTCGGTGACCTTGTGGACCTGGTCCTTGGGCAGGCTCGGCAGCACCGTGTCCGCGAAGAGCATCTTCATGGTCGAGGCCGGAGGCAGCCGCCAGTGCGCGTTGTGCGCGGCCAGCACCTCGCCGGACTCGGCGTCCGCCACGATCCAGGACCGCCCGGTGAGCTTCGCCGGCAGGGCGGGCGCGCCCGGCAGCAGGTCCACCTGAGTCCCCGGCTGGCCGAGCAGCGATCCGCCGACCGTGGACATCGAGACGGGCGGCGCGGGGGCCGGGGCCTTGGCCGGCCGGGCTTTCGCGTCCGCCGACGGTGTCGGCGCGGCGTGCGCGGGGGCCACCAGCAGGGTGGGGACCAGCAACGCGGCGGAAAGGACCGTCAGCGCGGTCGTCTTGGCAGACACCCAGGTGAAAGTACATCCCGATGAGCTGAAGAGCGCCGCGGACCGGCCGATTCGAGGCAACCGACCCCGGGACAGCCCACCCCGGCGCGTCCGTCCTGGGGACGAATCAGATACTGAAGGCATGAGACTCAGCCGTACCGCTTCCTGGTTCCTGCTCGCCTTCGGGGTGTGGAGCTGGTTCATCTGGGTGTCTTTCGTCCGGAACCTGTGGAAGAACGGCAGCGGTCTTGCCTTCGATGCGGCGGGCGGTCCCACTTCCTACTTCTGGGTGCACCTGACGCTCGCGGTGACGTCCTTCCTTCTGGGGACGGCGGTCGGTGTGCTCGGGTTGCGCAGCGTCCTCGTGCTGCGGCGTGCATCACGTACGGACCGTGCCTCCGGCGTCGACGGTGCGGACCTTCCGGATTCGGACACCTCGGCATGACGGTCCTGGTCTTCGCACTCGTCGCCCTGGCGGTCCTGGCCCTGCTGGTCCTGGTCCACCGCTGGCTCTGGATCCGCCTGGTCCGCGACACCACCGCCCCCGGCGGCCGGACCCGGCGCATCGGCACGGCCTTGGCCATCGCCCTGCCCCTCCTCTCTGTGGCCGCGCTCACCACGGGCCGCGCGGGCGCCCCCTTCTGGCTCCAGCAGACGGTGGCCTGGCCCGGGTACCTCTGGCTCGCGGTACTCCTGTACCTGACCCTGACGATGCTCGTCGCGGAGCCGATCCGCGCGCTGTCGCTCCGCCGTCCGGCCCAGCGTGATTCCGCCGCGCCGGTGGCCGACCGGCCCGAGCCGGTGGAGGTGCCCGCCGCGGCGGCGCGCGCGGCCGTCCCGGTCGCCACCGAGCGGCCCGCCGTGGGCGACGGGCTGAGCCGGCGCCGGTTCGTCGCCCGTACGGTCGGCGGGACGGCCGCCGCCCTGGCCCTCGGCACGGTCGGGGCCGGGACCTACGGGGTCCTGCGCGGGCCGAGCGTGAAGCGGGTGCGGGTCCCCCTCGCCAAGCTGCCGCGCGCGGCGCACGGTTTCCGGATCGCCGTCGTCAGCGACGTCCACCTCGGCCCGGTGCTCGGCCGAGCCCACACCCAGCGCATCGTCGACACGGTCAACCGCACCCAGCCCGACCTCATCGCCATCGTCGGCGACCTCGTCGACGGCAGCGTCCCCGACCTCGGGCACGCTGCGGAGCCACTGCGCCGGCTCGCCGCCCGCCACGGCTCGTTCTTCGTCACCGGCAACCACGAGTACTTCTCCGGCGCCCAGCAGTGGATCGACCACGTTCGCGAGCTGGGGCTGAACCCGTTGGAGAACGCCCGGGAAGAGCTGCCCCACTTCGACCTCGCCGGCGTCAACGACATCCAGGGCGAGCTGGAGGGCAAGGGCCCCGACTTCGGCGCGGCCCTCGGCGACCGGGACCGGACGCGGGCCGCCGTGCTCCTCGCGCACCAGCCCGTCGTCATCCACGACGCCGTCCGCCACGGCGTCGACCTCCAGCTCTCCGGCCACACCCACGGCGGTCAGCTCTGGCCCGGAAACTACCTCGCGGAGCTCGCCAACCCCACCGTCGCCGGTCTGGAACGCTACGGCGACACCCAGCTCTACGTGTCCCGCGGGGCCGGAGCCTGGGGACCGCCGGTCCGGGTGGGGGCGCCGTCCGACATCACCGTCGTCGAACTCGCCTCATTTCAGGCCTGACCCGTCCCGAACGCAGAAGCACCCCAACTCGCCTTCCGGTGGCTGATATTCCGTGATGGGATGACCGTTAATCGGACAGTGCATCGCTGTCACCGGGACAAGGGGTGGGGTTCAGGGGATGCGGTCTGTCCGCTCGAAGACAATCGCGGCCGGGCTGGTCCTCGGCGTGGCCGGCGTGGGTGCCTGGCAGCTGCTGCCCGAGGACGGCAACGGCCGCGGCGCCGTCCGGGTCGGTACCAGTGACGTCGTCTCCTCCCTCGACCCCGCCGGGGCGTACGACGCCGGCTCCTGGGCCCTGTTCAGCAACATCTACCAGTCGCTGCTGACCATCAGGCCCGGCTCCGACGCCCCCGTGCCGGACGCCGCCGCCTCCTGCGGTTTCATGGGCCAGAAACTCACGACCTACCGGTGCGAGCTCCGCCCCGACGTGACGTTCGCGGGTGGCCGCGCCGTCACCGCCGAGGACGTCAAGTACTCCTTCGACCGCATCAAGGCGATCAACTCCGACCAGGGTCCGGCCTCGCTCTTCAACACCCTGGAGTCGGTCGAGGCCGAGGGGCGCACGGTCACCTTCCACCTGTCCGCAGGCGACGCCACCTTCCCCTTCAAGATCGCGACGGGCGCCGCCGCGATCGTCGACAAGGACAAGTACCCCCCGAAGTCCCTGCGCGAGGACGGCAGGGCGGACGGCTCCGGACCGTACGAGCTGGGCGAGTACAAGGCCGGTACGAGCGCCGAGCTCAAGCCCAACAGCTCGTACAAGGGCCAGGGCAAGGCCGCCCTCACGCCCGTCACCGTCAAGTACTTCAAGGACTCCGAGCAGCTCGACCAGGCCTGGAACGCCCACCGGATCGACGTCGCCCACCGGGACATGCCGCCCGCCGTGCTGGCCGGCCTCAACCCGGGCCTGAAGGACACCCGCTACCAGGCCTCCGGCGGCAGCGAGACCCGCTCCGTCGTCTTCAACGTCCGCCCCGGCTCCACCGCGGCCCCGCTCGCCGTCCGCCAGGCCGTCGCCGCCGTCCTCGACCGCCCCAAGCTGGCCGCCGAAATCCACAAGGGGACCGTCACCCCCCTGTACTCGCTGGTCCCGGCGGGCATCGCCGGCCACAGCACGCCGTTCTTCGACGCCTACCCGACCCCGAACGTGGCCACCGCCAAGAAGCTCTTCAAGGACGCCGGGATCACCTCTGCCGTCCACCTCGGCCTCGGCGTGAACGTACGCGGCGCGAACATGCCCGAGGCGGAGGAGCTCAAGCGACAGCTGGAGTCCACCGGCCTCTTCCAGGTGACGATCAAGCCGGTCGAGAAGTGGAGCGACTTCCAGAAGGGGTACGCGGCGGGCGAGTTCGACGCCTACACCATCGGCTGGATCGCGGACTTCCCGGACGCGGACAACTTCCTCGCCCCGCTCGTCGGCGCCGACTCGTCCATGAACAACGGCTTCTCCGACAAGCACGTGGACGAGCTGATCACCCGCACCCAGTCCCATGCGGAGCGGAGCGAGGCGGCCGCCGAGTTCCGCGACCTCCAGAGGCTGGTCGCCCAGCAGGCCCCGATGGTGCCGGTCTGGCAGAAGAAGGACTACGTGATGTCCCGCGAGGACGTCACCGGAGCCCAGTACCTGTCCGACGGCACCGGCGTCTGGCGCCTGTGGGAACTCGACTGGCTGTAGCCGTCGCGTTCCCGGCCGCTACGCGCGGTCCGTCCCCGCCACCGGGTCCGTCCCCGGGTCCGTCCCCGTCACCGCGTCCGGGTACGGGTCCGATGCCCTGCGCCCCCGGGTCCCCGCCGTGGCCGTCTGGGCCATACCCGGGAGGAAGTCCGCGAACAGCTCGTGCACTTCCCGTACCAGCGGCCGCAGCACCCGGAAGCGGGCCAGGACGATGCCCCGCGTGGTCAGTTGCGCGCCGCGCTCGGCGAGCCGCCGCGTCTTCTCGCTGTTCGGGGAGCGGTCGAAGACCCAGTACAGGACCAGGCCCATCTGCGAGAGCCACATCAGCTCCGGCAGTACGTCGGCCAGTTCGGCCGGGACCTTCGTCTTCGCGCCTGCCAGCACCTCGCGGTGGATGTCGATCGCGGCCTTGCGCGCCGCTTCCGATTCCGGCGAGAACGGGCTGAGCGGACTCTCCGGGTCCGCCGCGTTCTTGAAGAACTGCGAGGCGAACTCGTGGTACGGGGCGCCGATGTCCAGCCAGCTCGTCAGTACGCCCGCGAGCCGCTTCTGCAGATCGGTCTCGTTGTCCAGAATCGGCCGGACCGCGGCCTGGTGGGCGGCGCCGATCCGATCGTAGAACCCCTGGACCAGGTGTTCCTTCGACTCGAAGTAGTAGTAGGCGTTGCCGACCGAGACGCCGGCCTCCTTCGCGATACCCCGCATCGTCGTCTTGTCGAAGCCGCGCTCCTGGAAGAGGCGGAGCGCGGTTTCGAGGATGAGCGTGCGGGTCTGCTCGCTCTTGGGAGCCTTCTGATCAGTCACGGTGTATGAGCCTATCGGGGGACGGGACACTGTTCTTCACAGGCCGGTCCCTCGGCGCCCTCGGGGTGATCCTCGGTCCGCACGGCCTGCCGCCAGGCGGAGGCGGTGTGCATGGCCGCCCGGGCGAAGGGCCGGCCGGCCGGGGTGGCCAGCCAGTTCGCCTTCGGCCGGTGCTCGGCCAGCGCCCACAGACACACGATGAAGGCGTCGGTCCCGGTCCACACCTGCCCCGAGTCCCCGATGACGGTGATCTCCCGGAGCGTCGAGCGGTGATCGAGCCGGGGGAACCGCCGGTGGGCCTCCCAGGACGCGGCGGGGACCAGGGCGAGCGGGACCAGCCACTTCTGCGCGAGCAGCCAGTGCCGGATGTGCACGCAGAGCGGGCAGCCGGCGTCGTAGAGGACGGTCAGACGCCGCACGGGCGCGGTGGCGGTCGTCACGGCTCAGGTCCCGACCGGTGCGGTCCACGCCTGCGGGGGGACGGGCGGGGTCTGCTGGCGCTCCATGATGCCGCGGCGGCGCATCCTGTTCAGCACCCACACGTTGCCCAGGTGCATGACGCCGAGGACCAGCAGGACGACGCCGAGCTTGACCGAGAGCGCCTCGAAGAGGGCGCGGGGGGTGAGGATCTCCTCGCTCGACCGGAGGTAGAGGGTCACGAAGCCGATGTTCACCAGGTAGAAGCCGACCACCAGGAGCTGGTTGACGGCGTCCGCGAGCTTCTCGTTCCCGTGCAGGACGTCACCGATGAAGACGCGGCCGTTACGGCTGAGCGTGCGGGCGACCCAGACGGTGAGGGCGATGCTGATGAGCAGGTAGATGACGTACGTGACGACGGTGAGATCCATTGTCCCCAGCCCCTTTGAACGTGTTCAACTGCTGACAGGGATGACTGTAGGCCTCTTTTTGAACAAGTTCAAGCGATGTTCGGCGGGTGCCGCGGAATCGGTTCGCGATCAAGGAGGGGATCGTGGGCACCGCGGTGGTGAGCCGACGGCCAAGGGGGTGGCGCCCCGGCCCTGCCGCCGCCCATGTCCGGCCGTTGCCGAGCAGGAGGGGGTGCCGCCGACGCGGGAGAGCGGGCCGTACCGGCGGTCGCCGCGCGGAGACCGGCTACCGGGGGCCGGCGCCGGGCCCGGCCCGTCTCCGGCCCGCGCTGTCGGCCGGCCGGACCCCGGGCCCGGTGTTCGTCGCAGACCGGCGGCCCGGACCGGGCCGGAAGACCGCACCGGCCGGCCTCTGCCCGGAGACGGGCCGGCGCCGGTGGCCGTCGGCTGCGCGCCGGGCCGGCTCAGGGCCCGCCCGGGCGCGCACGTGCCTCAGATGCTGAGCGACCGCGCGTGGTTGAGCTGTGACATCACCCACTGGTAGGTGTACGCGTCCACCGCCGGGATCATCGTGGAGTGGTGGCGGCCGCCGCTGGCGACCGTGACCTGGATGTAGCCGGTGGTGGTCTTCTGCTTCATCAGCAGGAAGAGCAGGCCGAGCAGGCAGAAGAGGAAGAAGATGATCGCCAGCACGATCGCGTGCGGCGGGATCTTCTCCTCGGTGCGCGAGAAGTCGGTCGCGTTCCACATCGCGCCCCTGAGCGGCATGTTGCCCGACGGGGTGATGATCTGGTCCCCGGCGATGGTGATGTCACCGAGGGACAGACCGGCTCCGCCGACCGGGGCAGGGGCGTTGTAGGCGGGGGCCGGGATGCCGGCGCCGCCGATGGTCGGCTGGTAGGCCGGGGGCGCCGGGTAGGGCTGCGGGTAGCCGTAACTGGCCTCGCCGGGACCCCACCTGTAGTCGCCCTCGCCGGGGGTGGCGGGCGTGCCGGGCTGACCGCCCTGGCCGACGGGGTCGCTCGTGTACGGATTCGGCTGCTGCTCGCTCATGCAGCCGATCCTTCCACAGGGACTTCCGCCCTGTACCCCCGGTCCCGCAACCAGGTGAGAGCGCCGCGTCGACCGGCAACCGTCAGGTGCTGCCCCGTCAACTCGCTGTGCCCGCCTGCCGGAAGGAGTTGGCAGCCGACCGTGCGCCGCCCGCCCTCGCGATCTCGCCGCGCGGCAGCCCGCCCGCCCTGAAGCGGTCCACGGCGTCCTCGGAGAGCGTCGGCATGACGAACAACTGCCTTTGCCGGGCGGGCTCCAGCGGTCGGGCCGCGCAGCAGCTCGGTCATGACGCGTTCCAGGCCCGGGCGTTGGAGTGCATGCCGCCCTCCGCCCGGGCCCACGGCTCGGTGC
>NZ_JBSGZP010000332.1:0-7865 GCF_053611065.1 Streptomyces sp. NPDC054840 | reverse complement strand
CCGCCGACCTGATCTCCCCGACCGTGGCCGTCACGGGCGGCGGGCTGGCCTGTGTACTGGTGCTGGGTCTGCTCGCGCTTCGGTGGCGGAACTTCGCCCTGTACGACGCCCGCTCGCCGCAGGCGTAGCCGCCGGGACCGCTGGGCCGGACGGTGCATCGGGCGGTGGGCCGGGCGCTTGTGCCTGCTGGTGGGGGTATCAAGGCCGGGCGGTAGTGCGTTCCGCGCCCTGCGGGGAGCACCCCGGCACACGGGCGCCCCCCGCACGACCGGCAGGGCTACACGTCCACCGGCTCCCGGGTGCGGTCGCCGCCCTCGGAGCCGGTGTTGGCGGTGCCGGCCGGCTCGAAGAGCAGGATCTGCGCCTCCTCGTCCGCCGCCGGGCAGTGCTCGACCCCGCGCGGGACCACGTACATCTCGCCGGGGCGAAGGACCACGTCCCCGTCGCGCAGGTGGATCGTCAGGGTGCCGCCGATCACCAGGAAGAGCTCGTCGGTGTCCGCGTGGGTGTGCCAGATGAATGCGCCCTGGAGTCGGGCGACCTTGACCTCGTAGTCGTTGACGCGGGCGATGCGCCGTGGGGCCCACCGCTCGGTGAAACCGGCCAGCTTCTCGGCGATGTTGACCTTGTGTGTCGTCATGGGGACAGCCTGTCGCCGCGCCCGCGGGCGGTCTTGTACGTTCCTGACATGGCCGCGATACGTCCGCGCAGCACCGTGTCCGCATGGCAGCCGTCGGTGCCCGGGATCGCCGAGGTCTTCCACGCCCGCTTCACCGAGCACGCGTATCCGGCCCATGTGCACGACACCTGGGCGCTGATGATCCTCGACGGCGGGCGGGTGGACTTCGCCCTCGACGGGGAACGGCACGGCCTCGGGGTGTCGGACGTGGTGGTCCTGCTGCCGCCCGGGGTGAGTCACGACGGGCGGACCGTGACCGAGGCGGGTTTTCGTAAGCGCGTGTTGTACCTGGACGCCTCGGTGCTCCCGGAGCGGCTGACCGGGGCCGCCGTCGACGCCCCGCTGCTGGCCGACCCCGCGCTCCGTGAGCGCGTGCACGGGCTGCACCTGGCCCTCGTGGAACGGGACCCCTTCGAGGCCCAGTCGCGCCTGGCCTTCGTACGGGAGCGCCTGCACCGCCGACTGGCGGGGCGCGCGGCCGAAGGACAGGCGCCGGGGCAGGTGCCGGGCGCGCGGGTCGCCGTCCGGCTGCGCGAGCTGCTCGACGCGCGGGTGCCCGACGGGATCACCCTGGAGGAGGCCGCGGCCGAGCTCGGGTATCCGCATGCCACGCACCTGATCCGGAGTTTCACGGCGGCGTACGGGCTACCGCCCCACGCGTATCTGACCGGGCGGCGGGTGGCCCTGGCGCGGCGGCTGCTGCTGGCGGGGGTGCGGCCGGCCGAGGCGGCGGTGGCGGCCGGGTTCTACGACCAGGCGCACCTGACCCGGCACTTCGGGCGGCATGTCGGGATCAGCCCGGCGCGGTTCGCCCGATCCGGCCGGTCGTGAAGGGAAGTTGCCCGGTTCGTCGCCTTCCTGTTGCGGCAGTCCGCGTGGTTCCGCACAGCCCGCGCCCCCGACCCGCCCGCCGAACCAGGAGGAAGGCCTTCGTGCGCCTTCGTACGCTCGCCACCACCGCGGCAACCACCGCCGTACTCGCCGGAACGCTCGCCCCGCCCGCCCTGGCGGCCGAGGCCCCGAAGGCGTGCCGGTCACGCTCCCCGTACCTCTCCGTCGCCGGCACCGGTGGCGTCAGCCCGGGCCGACGATGCCGCGGGCGATGCCCAGGGCGACCAGGTCCTGGGGGCGGATGCGGAGTTGGTCCGCCGTGGCGGGGGCGGCCTCCGGGGGACGCTTGAGGATGGCCGCCGCCAGTTCCGGGGCGATCACCGAGAAGTAGCTGTCCGGGGTGACCCAGGTGTTCCCCGGCGCGGCCAGCGCGAGGGCGCCGCCCGAGCCGCCCTCGCCGATCAGCAGGGTGGTGACGGGGACGGTGGCTTCGGCCAGGGCCGCGAAGGTGTCGGCGATGGCCGCGCCCGCGCCCGCGTGTTCGGCGGCGGCGTCGTTGGCCGCGCCCGGGGTGTCAACCAGGGTGAGCACCGGGATGCCGAGCCGATCCGCGAGGCGGATGACGCGGGCGGCCGTACGGTAGCCCGCCGGGCGGGTGGCGGTGCCGCACTGGGCGGCGTAGGCGACGGCGCGGCCCTCGCGCAGCCCGAACCCGCACAGCATGCCGGGGTCGGTGCCGCCCGCCCGGTCCCCGGAGAGCGGCAGGCGGAGCTCGAAGTACGCGTCCAGGTATGCGGCGGCGTGCGGCCGGTCGGGATGCCGGGCCTGCAGGACGGCGTCCCAGCCGGTGCGCGGCGGTGCTACGTCCGCCTGCGCGGCGGGCGGTTCGACCGGCCCGGCGGGGCGGTGCGCGGCCAGCACGCGGAGCCAGTCGGCGAGGACGCCCGGCAGCCCGGCGGCGGGCACCACGGCGTCCACGTGCCCGGCGGCGTACTGGCCCTCGGCGCAGTAGGCCGCCGGATCCGCGTCCGCCGGACGCACCCGGGACCCGGCGAAGCCGACCTGGGCGCCGGGGAGCGCGAGGACGACGTCGGCCCCGGCCCCGAGGGTGGCCCAGCCGCCGCCGGTGGTCGGATCGCGAAGGACGGCGAGCTGGGGGAGCCCGGCGGCCCGGGTCAGGACGCTCTGGCGGGCCACGCGCTGCAGCTGGGTGAGCGCGAGCATGCCCTCCTGCATCCGGGAGCCGCCGGTGGCGATGAGCGAGACGAGGGGGAGACGGTGCTCGCGGGCATGGGTGTAGGCGGCTTCGAGCCGGTCGCCGGTGCGCTGCCCCAGCGAGCCGCCGAGGAAGCCGAACTCGAAGGAGACGACGGCGGCTTCGTGGCCGCCGACCCGGGCGGTGCCGGTGACCACGGACTCCTGCTCGCCGGTGCGGTCGGCGGCGCGGGCGCGGGAGTCGTCGTAGCCGGTCCAGTCCAGAGGGCCGTCGGCGGGGGACTCCCGCCGGGGCGCGGGGAGTTCGGTGAAGCTGCCGGGGTCGGTCACGGAGGCGATGGCGGCGCGGGCCGAGAGGCGGGTCGTCACGGGGTCACCCCAGGTCGGGTCGTCGGTCGAGGTCGATGGTCGTCGAAGTCGTGTACGGGCGACAGTACTTGGACGGGGTGGTGCCGTGGCGCGCCCGGCGCCGGATCCGGACGGCGTCGGTGGACGCCGGCGACCGGCGCGACGCGGGACCGCTCCCGTCAGGGGCACCGGTCAGTGCTCGGGTCGGTGCCGCAGGTGGGTCTGTCGGGCCGGGCCCGTCTCGATGCCGTTCTCGTCGAGTGCGTTGGCGATGCGCAGGCGGCCGGCGTCGAAGACGAACTCCACTGCCAGGGTCCCCGCTGCCAGGTCACGGCCCGCCGGGCCGCCATTCGATCAGCGCGAGGTCGCGCAGCTCCTGGCCGAGGAACGGTTCGAGGCGCACGTCACGGTGGGACCACTCGGGCGTCAGCCCGGACTCCTCCCATCCCCTGATCGCGGCCGTGGTCCGGATGTGGCCCCAGCCGATCGAGAGCTCGTCGAACTTCGTGTGGCAGAGCTCGACGCGGCTGCCGTCGAAGTCGAGTACCACCGGGCACTGCGCGTACCAGTCCCCGTCCTCGGCGAAACGCACCAGGGCGAAGCCCGTCAGCCGGCGGCCGACGAGCGCCGCCAGCCGGGCGCCGTGCGCCTGCCGGACCGCCTCGATCCCGACCAGGAAGGACGGCTCGAAACCGGGGATCCCCATGTCCACGGGACCGAGTCTCGCCGCCGGAGGGCCCAGGGGCAAACCCTCGACCGACCGACCGACCGACCGACCGACCGACCGACCGACCTACCGACTGACCTACCGACGTACCGGCCGACCGACGTACCGGCCGACCGACGTACCGGCCGACCTACCGACCGACCGACGTACCGGCCGGTCACGGGAGCGGGAAGGCGATCTTGACGGCGTAGGCGGCGACCAGGCCGTAGCCGAGGCGAAAGGTCCAGAGGCGGGCCCCGTCCGGGACGCGGGTGCCGGCGAGGGATCCGAGCGTCACGAGCGCCTGCTGCCAGAGGAGGGAGGCGGCGCCGACGCCGAGGAGGAAGGCGGCGCCGGCCGGTCCGGTGCCCAGGGTGGCGCCCTGCGCGGTGGTGAGCGCGGCGAAGTAGAGGGCGGTGGTGGGGTTGAGGGCGGTGAGGCCGACGTACCGCGCGAAGGCCTTGGCCGGGCGGGCCGGGGCCGGGGCCGGTGCCGTGGGCGGGGCGGATGCCGGCTCCGAGGGCAGGTCCGCACGTGGGGCCGGGGAGGCCCCGGAGAGGCCGCGCGCCGCGATGGCCAGCAGGATCACCGCCGAGACCAGCCGGACCCACGCCTCGACCGGGGAGATGTGGGAGGCCACCCATGGCCCCACGGTGGTGGCGAGGGCCGCGTAGCCCAGGTCGACCGCCGCGATTCCGGCGGCCGCGGCCACGGCCGTGCGGCGGTCGCGCATCGCCTCTTGGAGCAGCAGCACGCTCATCGCACCCATGGGCATCGCCACGCCCAGGCCCGCGGCCGCGCCCGCCAGCGTCGGTGACATCAGTTCGCTCATGGGGCGAGCGTCGGGCCCCGCCTGAGGGGGATATACGCGAATACCGGGCCCGGCTGCGAGAATCGCGGTATGGACCGCCTTGACAGGGAAATCCTCGGCATCCTGCAGCAGGATGCGCGGATCTCGTACCGGGACCTGGGAGTCCGCGTCGGCCTCAGCGCCAACGCCACCGCCGATCGGGTACGGAGGATGCGCCGCGAAGGGGTGATCCGCGGGTTCACGACGATCGTGGACCCGGCCGCCGACACCGCCGGCGGGCTCGTCGTCTTCATCGACGTCACCCTGCGCCAGGACACCACCAACGAGGAGTTCGAGCGGCAGGTCGCCAAGCTCTCCGGGATCACCGAGGTCGTGCACGTGACGGGCGAGCACGACTACCTCGTACGCGCCCGGGCCGCCGACCCCGCCGCCCTCGACGGGCTGCTCCGCCGGATGAAACGGGAGGCGGGGGTCGCCCAGTCCAACACCCGGATCGCGCTGCGCGCGGCCACCCGGCCGGGCCAGTACTGAGGAGGAGGGGGCGTCGGGTCACCTGGCTGCCGCATAGCAGTGCACGGCCACCGTCAGCTCCGGGCTCCACCGCTGCTCGACGGTGGCCAACCGCTCCCAGCCGAGGCGCTCGTACAGAGCCACCGCCGAGGCGTCGGAGGCCACGACGTCGAGCACGGGATGCAGAGCGCGCTCCCGCGCCTCCCGCGTCGCCCGGGCCATCAGGAGCGCACCGATCCCGTGGCCTCGTGCCGCCGGAGCGACGAACAGGCGGCCGACCACGGCGGCTGTCGCACGGCTCACGCCCTCCCGGCCGCTCCACAGCGCGGGCGCCGCATCGTCCGCCTCGCCGCGGGACAGGCCGACGTGACCGACGATCCGCCCGTCCAGCTCCGCCACCCAGGCCGCGAGCAGCGCCGGCCGGCACAGCCAGCCGCCGGGGTGGTCCGGCCAGTTCACGGGGTAGCCGTCCCGCTCGTGGACCTCGGCGAGTACCCGGACAAAGAGGAAAAGGCCCAGAAAGCCAAGCAGGATTCCCTCAATGCGATCGATGACATCGTCGATAGGGCACAGGGCGGCAAGATAAAGAAGGCCGACAACTATCACGCGCATGACCACGGCTTCAGCGAGGAACAAGTCATGAAGATCCTCAAGAAGCCGGACGCGGTGTACTACACGCCGGCGGGCACAGGAAAACTGATTTTCCGTCAAGGGGAGGACATAGTGGTGGTTCGGGCTGACCGCATGGGGGCAGGCAACGTCATCACGGCATACGGCTCGTCCGGCATCAAGGGTCCATCCGGGGCCGAGGCGCTGGGAGGCTCACCCCTGGATCCTGGTGGGCCCATCACGCACGCAGACGTGGTGGAAGGCAGGATTCCAGGCAAGAACGGCTTCCAACCTCCCGCAGAGCGGGTCAGATGAGATGGCATTGGGCATGAGACTCACTTTCGACGAAAACTGGACCGCAACAACGACCGGGAAATCGTTGCGCATTAACCCCCGTTTCAATTTCCGGGACTTCTCTGTGCGCATCGTGCCGTACGCGAACGCGGACGAGCGGGGTCGGTACCTCATGGGCACCTTTGGCAGTACGGCGTGGCTCTGGGATACACCTGACGAGCTTCGGTTCGACCCGGCCGACCGGGAACTTGTCGGCGCCGAGTTCCAGATCGTCGGTGAGGCCGCCGACGCCGAGGACTCTGCCCGCGTTCCTGCCACGCCCTTGGCCCAGCCAGGCGGTCTTCGCGCCGACGAGCTCCGGGACTTCCGCCTGGAGGCGACCACGGAGCTGTGCCGCACCCCGGGCGACACCGTGCTGACCTGCCTGCGTGACCTCGATGTCCTCGACGAGCCGCTGGAGGCCCGCATCGGCATCGCCCCCGACGTGGCGCTCCTGGTCCAGCAGGGCACCGTCGTCGGCTGGAGCCTCACAGACCCGGTGCGCTACCTGACCACAGGCTTCGCCGCCCCTGAGCCGGCGCCTGTCGTCCCGGCCACCCGCCTCCTGTTCACCGAATGCCTGGACATCATGACCACCCCGGTGTTCGACGACGTGAGGGACGGGGACCCTGCCGCCCTGGCGAGGCTCCGGGCGCTGGAGAACAACCTCATGAACCAGCGCGAGGACCGGCACCGGATCCAGGCCTTGACCGCACTGATCGCTGACAAAGTGGAGCAGTACGGGAACTGGTGATGTGTGATGGTCGGCCGGAACGGCGTCAGCCGCGTTCGTTTTGCGATGGTCCCAGCCGGGTGGCTGAGGCGAGATTGACCCTGAAACTGACCCTTGACGGTGACTGGACGGCGACGGTGACGGGGGACCCCCTGGACATCGCCCCGCGTTTCGATTTCCGGGACTTCCGAGTGCGCATCGCCACGTACGCGGACGTGGAGGAGCGCGACCAGTTCCAGTTGGGCACGTTCGGCAGCCAGGACTGGTTGTGGGACGCACCCGACGAGCTCCGGTTCGACCCGGCCGGTCGGGAACTCGTCGGCGCTGAGCTCAGGGTGCCCTCCTCGGTCGCAGATGCCGCGGATACTGCTCGCATTCCTTCCGCACCGTTCGTCCGAGCGAGCGGCCTTCGCGCCGACCAAGTTCTGGACTTTCGGTTGGAGGCGACCACGCTGCTCTGCCGCGCCCCTGGGGACACCGTGCTGACCTGTTTGCGTGACCTCGACGTACTAGACGAGCCGCTGGAAGCCCGCATCGGGATCGCTCCCGATGGCGCTGCTCGTCCAGCGCGGCGCCGTCGTCGGCTGGAGCCTGACCGACCCGGCCCGATACCTGACCACCACCTTTGTCTCGCCCGATCCAGGTGCCCCCACCGCTGCCACCCGTCGCCTGTTCACCGCATGCCTGGATCTGGTCACTTTGCCGCTGATCGATGAGGTGACGGACCGGGACCCGGCCGCCCTCGCCAGGCTGCGGGCCGTCGACGAGGCTCTGCGGGACCAGCGCGAGGACCGGCACCGGGCCGACGCCCTGGCCGCCCTGATCGCCGACCTGATGGAGGACCACGGGAACCGGTGACGCGGCGAGCCCGGCGGGCGGCGCCCGGGGGACATGCCGGGCGCCGGGGGGCGGCGTCGCCCGGGATGAGAGCATGCGAACCCGCGTGCTCCTCGATGTCCCCTCCAGCCCTCGGGCTGCGCCCGCCCGCGCCTGGTGCCGTCCCCGGGCGTCCACAAGCTCGCCGGGGCCCTGCGCAAGCAAGGCCTGCCGGCCCGGCTCGGCGCCATCGAGGGCGGGGTGGTCGCACGCG
>NZ_JBSGZP010000331.1:0-7877 GCF_053611065.1 Streptomyces sp. NPDC054840 | reverse complement strand
TCTCAGCAGCCGGCGGGCGGTCTCGGCCACGCCCAGCTCGCGCCGCCGCGCCAGATACATGGCGGGGGCGGCGTGCGGTTCCAGCCCCAGCAGCGGCGGGCACCAGCGGCGCACCGCGAAGCCGGTCTGCGTGTCGAAGAAGGTGGTGCCCGCGGCGGGCGGGCCGGCCGAGCGCATCAGCTGGGCCTCGAAGGTGCCCAGGCCCAGCTCCGTACGGAGTACTCCGTGGCAGTACTGGTCCACCAGGGGCGGCGTTTCGATCATCCGGGCATCCCGTTGCGGACGTGAGGAAGGGGCTTCCACACGTCCTAACGGGTGAGCGGGGTGTGAGGTGTTGCTCGTGCTGTTGACCGAGACGGCACTCCCGGGTCCCCGGACGTCTCGCGGGGCTCAGGCAGCCGGGTTCTCGGGTCCGCCGATCTGGATGCCGGCCATCCGCGTCCACTCGTACGGACCTGTGCGCACGCGTGCGGCGAACTCGCCGTCGAACTCGTCGTGGAGGGTCAGCCCGGCCTTCTCCGCGGCCAGCTGCGCCACCGTGAAGGTGGGCGCCACCAGGTCGCCCCAGCCGCCGTCCGTACCCACGAGAACGATCCGGGTGCCGGCCTGGCCGATGTGGGCGAGCTGGCCCTCGGCGCCGCCGTGCTGCTTGGCGAACGCGCCGATCTGCTTGGCCAGCTTCGTGGCCGTACGGTCCTGCTTCTTGTCCGCGGCGCCTGCGGTGTCCGCGGCGGCGGTGTCTGCGGTGTCTCCCATGGAAACCATGCTACCGGCGAGTAATCAACGGAGGAAGGGATCCACGGCCACCGCCACGAACAGCAGCGACACGTAGGTGATCGACCAGTGGAACAGGCGCATCTCCTTGAGCTTCCCGCCCGTGACGCCCGCCTTGGCGCGTGCGTGCAGCGCGTGCGCCTCCCACAGCCACCAGCCGCCCGCCGCCAGCGCGACCGCGGTGTAGAACCAGCCCGTGTAGCCGAGGGGGGTCAGGAGCAGCGAGACCGCCACCATCACCCAGCTGTAGAGGACGATCTGGCGCGCCACGGCCTGGTTGCCCGCGACGACCGGCAGCATCGGCACGCCGGCGCGCGCGTAGTCGTCCTTCACCTTCATCGACAGCGGCCAGTAGTGCGGCGGCGTCCAGAAGAAGATGACGAGGAAGAGGATGACCGCGGCCCAGGAGACCTCGTTCTTGACGGCCGACCAGCCGATGAGCACCGGCATGCAGCCCGCGATGCCGCCCCAGACGATGTTCTGGGCGGTGCGCCGCTTCAGCAGCATCGTGTAGATCACGACGTAGAAGAGGAGCGCACCGAGCGACAGGGCCGCCGACAGCCAGTTGACGAGCAGACCGAAGAACAGGGTGGAGAAGACCGCGAGGGAGAGGCCGAAGGCCAGGCACTCCCGGGGGCTGACCATGCCGGTCACCAGCGGGCGCTGCGAGGTCCGGTCCATCAGGGCGTCGATGTCCCGGTCGATGTACATGTTCAGCGCGTTGGCGCCGCCGGCGGACAGGTAGCCGCCGAGGCAGGTCAGGAGGACCAGCCGCAGCGACGGAACGCCCTGCTCGGCAAGGAACATCACCGGCACTGTGGTGATCAGCAGAAGTTCGATGATCCGCGGCTTGGTCAATGCCACGAAAGCCATGACGCGGGTCCCGAGCGGCCGCTGACCGGGGCTCGTCCCGAGCACCCCCGCTGGACGGGATTCGACGGCCGTCACGCACACCCCTGAGAGAGAATCCAGCAAGCTCCGACTCGGACCACCCAGAACTGAAGGCCCGGTTAAGGCTTGCGCGTACCACGCCACTGTAGACGTTGCGCTTACGTCGCCCCGCGCCGGGGTCGCTTCGTGTTGGGCCGATCGGACCGTGCATACATACGGGGGACGAGCCTTGCCGATCGCCGGTGGGCGGGTGAACAGCGGTGGGCGGCACGGTGACGGACTGCCTGCACTCGAATAGCTGCACGCCGTTGCGGGGGTAGGCTCGGAATCGCGCCGGTGCACCGTTCGTCACCGGGATTCATACATGTGGAGAGGAGCCCTGACCCACGGTGAGCACCAAGCCGACCACCACAGAGCTCGAGTGGACCGAACTGGACCAGCGGGCCGTCGACACCGCCCGCATCCTGGCCGCTGACGCGGTCCAGAAGGTCGGAAACGGCCACCCCGGTACGGCGATGAGCCTGGCCCCCGCCGCGTACACCCTCTTCCAGAAGGTGATGCGGCACGACCCGGCGGACCCCGAGTGGGTGGGCCGCGACCGCTTCGTGCTCTCCGCGGGGCACTCGTCCCTGACGCTCTACACCCAGCTCTACCTCGGTGGGTTCGGGCTGGAGCTGGAGGACCTGGAAGCGTTCCGCACCTGGGGCTCCAAGACCCCGGGCCACCCGGAGTACGGCCACACCAAGGGCGTCGAGACCACCACCGGCCCTCTCGGCCAGGGCATCGCCAACGCGGTGGGCATGGCCATGGCCTCCCGCTACGAGCGCGGCCTGTTCGACCCGGAGGCCGCCCAGGGCACCTCCCCGTTCGACCACATGATCTACGCGGTCGCGGGCGACGGCTGCCTCCAGGAGGGCATCTCCCACGAGGCGTCCGCGCTGGCCGGCCACCAGAAGCTCGGCAACCTCGTCCTGCTGTGGGACGACAACCACATCTCCATCGAGGGTGACACGGAGACGGCCGTCTCCGAGGACACCCTCAAGCGTTACGAGGCGTACGGCTGGCACGTCCAGCGCGTCGCGCAGCAGGAGAACGGCGACCTCGACCCGAAGGCGCTCTTCGCCGCCCTGCAGGCCGCCAAGGCCGAGACCGGCCGCCCGTCCTTCATCGCCGCCCGCTCGATCATCGCCTGGCCCGCCCCGCACGCCCAGAACACCGAGGCCGCCCACGGCTCGGCGCTCGGCGACGACGAGGTCGCGGCCACCAAGCGCGTGCTCGGCTTCGACCCGGAGAAGACGTTCGAGGTCTCCGACGAGGTCATCGCCCACACCCGCGCGCTGGGGGACCGCGGCCGCGAGGCCAAGGCCGAGTGGGAGAAGGAGTTCTCCGCCTGGCGCACCGCCGACCCGGAGCGCGCCGCCGAGTTCGACCGCATCAACGCCAACGAGCTGCCCGCGGGCTGGGAGGACAAGCTCCCCGTCTTCGAAGCCGGCAAGGGTGTCGCCACCCGCGCCGCCTCCGGCAAGGTCCTCGGCGCGCTCGGCGCGGTCATCCCGGAGCTGTGGGGCGGCTCGGCCGACCTGGCAGGTTCGAACAACACCACCATCGACAAGGACTCCTCGTTCCTGCCGGTGGGGAACCCGCTGCCGGAGGCCGACCCGTACGGCCGCACCATCCACTTCGGCATCCGCGAGCACGCCATGGCCGCGTCCATGAACGGCATCGCCCTGCACGGCCACACCCGCATCTACGGCGGCACCTTCCTGGTGTTCTCCGACTACATGCGCAACGCCGTCCGGCTCTCCGCGCTGATGCACCTGCCGGTGACGTACGTGTGGACGCACGACTCCATCGGTCTGGGCGAGGACGGCCCGACCCACCAGCCGGTCGAGCATCTCGCCTCGCTGCGCGCCATCCCGGGCCTGAACATCGTCCGCCCCGCCGACGCCAACGAGACGGCCATCGCCTGGCGCGAGATCCTGCGCCGCCACACCAAGGTCTTCGGCAAGGGTGCCCCGCACGGCCTCGCGCTGACCCGCCAGGGTGTGCCGACCTACGAGCGCAACGAGGCGGCCGCCAAGGGTGGCTATGTCCTGTTCGAGGCCGAGGGCGGCCCGGCGCAGGTCCTCCTCATCGGTACCGGCTCCGAGGTGCACCTCGCCGTCGAGGCCCGGGAGCAGCTCCAGGCCCAGGGCGTTCCCACCCGGGTCGTCTCGATGCCTTCCGTCGAGTGGTTCGAGGAGCAGGACCAGGCATACAAGGACAGCGTCCTGCCGCCGTCGGTGAAGGCCCGTGTCGCGGTCGAGGCGGGCATCGGCCTGACCTGGCACCGCTACGTCGGCGACGCCGGCCGGATCGTCTCGCTGGAGCACTTCGGTGCCTCGGCCGACGCGAAGGTGCTCTTCCGCGAGTTCGGCTTCACGGCCGAGAACGTGGCGGCCGCCGCGAAGGAATCCCTCGAAGCCGCTGCGCGCTGACGCCGGTCCGAACCAAGTAGGAGATGTAATCCCATGACAGACGCACTCAAGCGCCTCTCCGACGAAGGCGTCGCGATCTGGCTGGACGACCTGTCCCGCAAGCGCATCACGTCCGGCAACCTGGCCGAGCTCATCGACCAGTCGCACGTGGTCGGTGTCACCACCAACCCGGCGATCTTCCAGAAGGCCATCAGCGGCGGCGAGGGGTACGAGCAGCAGCTCACCGACCTCGCCACCCGCAAGGTCACCGTCGAAGAGGCCCTGCGCATGATCACGACGGCGGACGTCAGGGACGCCGCCGACATCCTGCGTCCGGTCTACGACCGCACCGACGGCCAGGACGGCCGCGTGTCGATCGAGGTCGACCCGCGCCTGGCGCACAACACCCCGGCGACCATCGCCGAGGCCAAGCAGCTCGCCTGGCTGGTGGACCGCCCGAACACGCTCATCAAGATCCCGGCGACCAGGGCCGGCCTGCCGGCGATCACCGAGGTCATCGGCAAGGGCATCAGCGTCAACGTCACGCTGATCTTCTCGCTGGAGCGCTACCGCGAGGTCATGGACGCGTACCTGGCGGGTCTGGAGAAGGCCAAGGCCGCCGGCCTGGACCTCTCCCTGATCCACTCGGTCGCCTCCTTCTTCGTGTCCCGTGTGGACTCGGAGATCGACAAGCGCCTCGACGCGGTCGGCACCGACGAGGCGAAGGCCCTCAAGGGCAAGGCGGCGCTCGCCAACGCCCGTCTCGCCTACGAGGCCTACGAGGAGGTCTTCTCCTCGGACCGCTGGACCGCCCTGGAGCGTGTCGGCGCCAACAAGCAGCGTGCGCTGTGGGCCTCGACGGGCGTCAAGGACCCGGCGTACAAGGACACCCTGTACGTGGACGACCTGGTCGCCCCGAACACGGTGAACACCATGCCGGAGGCCACCCTGGAGGCCACCGCCGACCACGGGCAGATCACGGGCGACACCGTGCGCGGCACCTACGAGCAGGCGCGCGCCGAGCTCGACGCGGTCGCGAAGCTGGGCATCTCGTACGACGATGTGGTGCAGCTGCTCGAGGATGAGGGCGTCGAGAAGTTCGAGGCGTCCTGGAACGACCTGCTGAAGTCGACCGAGGCGGAGCTTGCGCGCCTCGCCCCCACGGAGGCCTGAACACCTTGTCTGTGAACGGAGCGAACCCGCTTCGTGACGCACAGGACCGGCGGCTCCCGCGTATCGCGGGGCCGTCCGGCCTGGTCATTTTCGGCGTTACGGGTGACCTGTCGCGCAAGAAGCTGATGCCTGCCGTCTACGACCTGGCCAACAGAGGCCTGCTCCCGCCGGGCTTCTCGCTGATCGGGTTCGCCCGCCGCGAGTGGCAGGACGAGGACTTCGCGCAGGTGGTCCATGACGCCGTCAAGGAGCACTCCCGGACGCCCTTCCGCGAGGAAGTGTGGCAGCAGCTCGTGCAGGGCTGCCGTTTCGTCTCGGGCGACTTCGACGACGACGCGGCCTTCGAGACGCTGAAGGCGACCATAGAGGAGCTGGACAAGGCGCAGGGCACGGGCGGCAACTTCGCCTTCTACCTGTCCGTCCCGCCGAAGTTCTTCCCCAAGGTGGTCCAGCAGCTCAAGGACCACGGGCTGGCGCAGAAGGAGGGCTCCTGGCGGCGTGCCGTCATCGAGAAGCCCTTCGGACACGACCTGAAGAGCGCCGAGGAACTCAACAAGGTCGTCCACGAGGTCTTCCCGCGCGACGAGGTCTTCCGGATCGACCACTACCTCGGCAAGGAGACCGTCCAGAACATCCTGGCGCTCCGCTTCGCCAACACGATGTTCGAGCCGATCTGGAACCGGTCGTACGTCGACCACGTGCAGATCACCATGGCCGAGGACATCGGCATCGGCGGCCGGGCCGGGTACTACGACGGTATCGGCGCCGCCCGTGACGTCATCCAGAACCACCTGCTGCAGCTGCTCGCGCTGACCGCGATGGAGGAGCCCGGCTCCTTCCACCCCAAGGCGCTGGTGGCGGAGAAGCTCAAGGTGCTGACGGCGGTGCAGCTGCCGGAGGACCTGGGCAAGCACACGGTGCGCGGCCAGTACGCGGCCGCCTGGCAGGGCGGCGAGAAGGTCGTCGGGTACCTCGAAGAGGACGGCATCGACCCCAAGTCGAAGACCGACACCTACGCGGCCATCCGCCTGGAGATCAACAACCGCCGCTGGGCGGGCGTCCCGTTCTACCTGCGGACCGGCAAGCGCCTGGGCCGCCGGGTGACCGAGATCGCGGTCGTCTTCAAGCGGGCCCCGTACCTGCCGTTCGAGTCAGGCGCGACCGAGGAGCTGGGGCAGAACGCCCTGGTCATCCGGGTCCAGCCGGACGAGGGCGTGACGGTCCGCTTCGGCTCCAAGGTCCCGGGCACCTCCATGGAGGTCCGGGACGTCACGATGGACTTCGCCTACGGCGAGTCCTTCACGGAGTCGAGCCCCGAGGCGTACGAGCGGCTCATCCTCGACGTGCTCCTCGGCGACGCGAACCTCTTCCCGCGTCACCAGGAGGTCGAACTGTCCTGGAACATCCTCGACCCGATCGAGGAGTACTGGGACAAGCACGGCAAGCCCGCGCAGTACCCGTCGGGCACCTGGGGGCCGGTCGAGGCGGACGAGATGCTCGCACGAGACGGACGGAGCTGGCGCCGGCCATGAAGATCGACCTCACGGAGACCAACTCCAGCAAGATCAATGCCGCGATGGTGCAGGCACGCCGGGACATCGGCACGCCGGCCATCGGCATGGTCCTGACGCTGGTGATCGTGACCGACGAGGAGAACGCGTACGACGCGCTCAAGTCGGCGAACGACGCGTCCCACGAACACCCCTCGCGGATCGTCGTCGTCATCAAGCGGGCCAGCCGCTCGCCACGCAGCCGCCGCGACGCCCGGCTCGACGCGGAAGTCCGCGTCGGGGCGGACTCCGGCAGCGGTGAGACGGTTGTGCTCCGCCTTCACGGCGAACTGGTCGACCACGCCCAGTCGGTGGTTCTCCCGCTGCTCCTGCCGGACGCCCCTGTGGTCGTCTGGTGGCCGGACGGTGCCCCCACGGACCTGGCGGGCGATCCGCTGGGTGCGCTGGGCCAGCGCCGGATCACGGACACGTACTCCTGCGAGGATCCGATCAGGGCGCTCGGTGGCCGGGCTGGGGCGTACGCCCCCGGGGACACGGACCTGTCGTGGACCCGGATCACCCCGTGGCGTTCCATGCTCGCCGCGGCACTGGACCAGCAGGCCCTGTCGGTCACCTCGGCGACCGTCGAGGGCGAGGACGAGAACCCGAGCTGTGAACTGCTGGCCATGTGGCTGGCGGACCGGCTCCAGGTCCCCGTCAAGCGCACGCTGTCGTCGGGCCCGGGCCTGACGGCCGTACGCCTGTCCACCAAGGACGGGGACATCGTCCTGGACCGGGCGGACGGCTCGCTGGCCACCCTGTGCATGCCGGGGCAGCCCGACCGTGCGGTGGCGCTCAAGCGCCGTGACACGGCCGAGCTCCTGGCGGAGGAGCTGCGCAGGCTGGATCCGGACAACACGTACGAGGCCTCGCTGAAGTTCGGCGTGGCGCGATTGGAGGCCTCGACGGCTCCGGTGGAGTCGGCCCCGGCCGACGCCCCGGCGGAGCAGGCCCCGGCCGACGCCCCGGCCAAGCCGGCCAAACCGGCCGGCAGGCCGACGAAGAAGGCCCCGGCCAAGTAACCCCCTCGCGG
>NZ_JBSGZP010000330.1:0-7886 GCF_053611065.1 Streptomyces sp. NPDC054840 | reverse complement strand
GCAGGGGGGAATCCTGCCGGGGCCATCGCTCTGACCTGAGGGCTGCCGTCGAAGTCCCTCCCCCCGCTGCCGCCGGGAGGTGCCCTCGGGCCTGCTTCGACGACACGGACTCACGGCCCGGAGTCGCTACGCCAGGAACGCCGCGGTGGTCGCCACGAACCGTTCGGCGTCGTCGAGCCAGGGGTAGTGGCCCGCGCCCCGCTGGACGACGAGCGTGGCGCCCGGCAGCAGTTCGGCGAACTCGGCCACCGACCGAGGGGGGCTGTTCAGGTCGAACTCCCCGGCGAGCAGCAGTACGGGGTTCTGCCAGGTGGCGAGCGCGGCCCGGGTGGCCTGCGGGTCGAACGCGCCGTCGGCCGCGAAGAGGGTGACGGCTTCCGCGTTGTCCGGGCGGGCCGCCGCCTGGTGCTGCCGGGCCGTGGCGTCCCAACGTCCGTGGAAAAAGGGGCTGATGGCGTCCCAGTCGCTGCCCGTGCCCTCGGTGATCGCCTCCAGTGCGGCGAACGCGTCGGGGAACCAGGGCTCGTCCTTCCGCAGCCGCGCGAGCTCCCGTCGGCTCTCCCCCGTGATGACCACGCCGACGGCCCGGGTGCCGGGGGTGATCACGGCGAGCCTGCGGACCCGGTCCGGGTAGCGGGCCACGTACCGCGCGGCGACGTTCGCGCCGGCCGAGTGGGCGAGGAGGTCGATCCGGGCCAGGCCGAGATGCTCGCGCAGGGCCTCGACGTCCTCGACGAGGCGGTCGCAGCGGTAGGAGGAGGTGTCCTCGGGAACCGCGGACCGGCCGGTGCCGCGCAGGTCCAGGACGATCAGCCGGCGATGCGCGGACAGACCACCGAGGTCCCCGAGGTAACCGGAGTCCGCCGGGCCGCCGGGGACGCAGACGAGCGGGTCGCCGCTCCCGTCGATGCGGTAGGCGAGCCGGGTTCCGTCAGGTGCGGTGAATGTGGGCATGCCGCGGACCCTGCCAGAGATAACCTGGTTGTACAACCTGGTTATGAACCGCGGCGCGCACGGTGTATAACCGAGTTGTGGCAGATCGAGAGAGTGCGCGGCGGACACCCGGCACACTGACCGAGGAACAGGCCGTGCGGATGCTCGCCGGTATGAACGAGGTCATCCGCGCGGGTGAGGAGATGCGGAAGCTGCGCGCCGAGATGATCAAGCTGTTCGTCGGCTTCGGCTGGACCCAGGACACGATCGCCCGGATCGCGGACATGAGTCAGCCCGCCGTCTCCAAGCAGGTGGCGAAGTACGCGACCGACGACCCCGCGCCGCCGATGGGGTTCGCCCTGGACCAGTACGACACCCCGTGGCTCGAAGGGCGCCTGTGGGGACTCGCGGAGGCGGTCGCCGAGACCCTCGACACCGCGCGCTGCACCCGCTGCGTCGACGCCCTCGCCCGGGGCCGCAAGCGCTTCACGCCCCGCACCGTCGACGAGCTGCGGCGCCTCCTCGAAGTCGACCTGACGCACCATCGCGCGGAACTGCCGGCCGGATTCCGGGCCGCGTACGACGAGATCAGCCGCGGTCTCGACGTCCCGCCCAAGGCGGCGACCGGCACGCCGGCGCCCGCCCTTGCCTCGGCCTCCGCCTCGGTACGCCGTACCCTCGCCCACCAGCTGCAGCGCGACCGGCTCCAGGACGAGCACTGATCCCGTCACCCGAGCCACTCGACCGAACCGCTCGGCCGCAGCCCGGCCTCGCCCGTGCTCCTGCTCTTCTTCGGCCGGATCCGGGACTGATTCCGGCCCTTCCGGAATCCGATGCGGAAGGCGCCACCGTGAACTGCGCGGTCCGTGCGGGTCCGGGGCCCGCAGCGCGTCCTCCCATACGGCGGCGACGGCATCGCAGTCGACGCCTTCCTCCGGGATCCGGCGGAGTCGCCCGATCGCCACCCGGGTCGGCGCGTCGAGCGAGGCGAGCGGCCCCCGCGGTAGGCCTTCGGCGCCCCCGGCAGGGTCATGCTCCGCATCGCCGCAACGAACCCGGCCAGGGCGCGGGCCAGCGCCACCGGCTCACGCAACGCCCCGGCCTCGGGGTTCTCCCCCGCCAGCCATCGCAAGACCGACCACGACCACGGACAGCCCTCGGCGGGCTCCCCGGCCCCGAGGACTTCCGGCACGGGCGTGGGCAGTCGGCGTGCCAGGCGGGGCAGCCACTCCCGCTCCCTCGCCACGTCCTCGGCCCCGCCCGCCAGCATCGGCAGCCGTACGACCATGCCGTCGCCCAGCCGGTACATCCTGTTGACCGTGCCGCCCGGCGGCAGCCGCTCCACGGTCAGCCCGGCCCACCGGGGGAACTGCCCGGCGATCAGCCGGCGTACGAGGTCCTCGTCGACGGGATGCGCGTCGGGATGCATCTGTGCAGTGCTCATGGACCGTCATCCGATCGCCGACCGCCCACGAGGTCAAACCCTTTTGCCGGCGCACCCACGACCGGCGGAGCTGGGCGGGACCTTGTGCGGCCGCCACCTCGAACTCGCCTCGCACTCGTCCCGAACTCGCCTCGGACGGTTACTGACGCGCGGCTTGACCGTCGCCGCACATCGCCTGCCCGTACAGCTTCTTCAGCGCGTCGTCGATGGGGTGGTGCTGCGGCTTCCCCGAGGAGTCCGGCGCGTTCCACCTCTGGAGGTTGACCGCGACCGACATCTGACGCTTGCCGTCGGCTCGGGTCAGGGAGATCGTTCCGGCCCCCCAGACCGTGCCGTCATGACCCCAGAAGGTACCGCAATCCGGGATGTCGACCTTGTGCAGACCGAGGCCGTACTGGATCGTCGATCCGTCCAGGGCGATGACCGGGACCGTGCGCTGCATCTGCTCCAGCGACGACCGGTTCACGATCTCGCCGTCGAGCAGCTTGCGGTAGAAACGGTTGAGATCATCCGTGGTCGACACCAGGGCCGCCCCCGTTCCCGTCCAGGACATGTCGTAGACGCTGTAGTCGCGGGGCGGGTCGAGCAGCCCCCACAGGGCCTCGTACATCCGTGAGTGCGGCCCCTGGATCCGCGTCCCGGTCGGGAACGCTGTGTGCCGCAGGCCGGCCCGCTGGATGACGTTCCGGGTGATGTACTCCTCGGCCGGGGTACCCGTCACGTGCTCCAGGAGCTGGCCGAGGAGGAGGTAATTGGTGTTGGAGTACACGCCGGTGGGGCCGCCGGGCTCGCCGGTGGGGGGCGCGTTCAGGCCCAACTCGATCAGCTCGGCCGGGCGGAACTGCCTGAACCGGTTGTCGTCCAGGCTCTGGGGCGAGCCGGTCTGGAGGGACGGGAAGGCGTATCGGATGTAATCGGGGATGCCGCTGGTGTTGTTGAGCAGCATCCGCACCGTGATTTTCCGGCCCCGCTCTCCCGGCACGAGCTGCGGCAGGTGGTCGCCGATCGGCGCATCGAGCCCGATCCGGCCCTGCTCGACCTGCTGCATGACCGCGGCGGCCGTGAAGGTCTTGGTGATGCTGCCGACACGCTGCCGCATGTCGGGCGTGACGGGACGGCCGGTGGTGACATCGGCGACCCCGGAAGCGCTCCGCCATGTCCGGCCGCCGTCGCGCACCTCGGTGTACACCCCCGGCACACCCGCGCGGTGGACACCGTCCAGGGCGGACTTCAGCTCGGCGGGGCGGAAGGGGGACGACGGGCTCGCGCTGCCGGCCGTCACGGTACTCGTCCCGCCGGGCGCGGGAGCTGCCGCCACCGTGCCCGCGCAGACGCTCAATGCGGCCATACTTCCACATATCGCCAGTCGGATCTTCAAGACGGTCGTCCTTTCGTGATCAATGAGGGCAGGCTGCGGGGACGCTCCCCGTGCCTTTCGACGTGCACGGCTCAAGGCGCCAGGGCGCGGCGCAGAGCGGCGCCGAGTTCGGCGTTCTGGCGCTGCGACACCTCGGCGGACAGAAGCGCCTGCGATCCGTGGAAGGTGCCGGGCCACTGGTGGAGCTCGACCGGCACGCCCGCCTGCATCAGGCGCAGGGCGTAGGCGATGCCCTCGTCGCGGTTCGGACAGAACTCCGCGGTGGCGATGTAGGCCGGTGGCAGCCCGGACAGATCGGCGGCCCGGGCCGGGGCGGCGTACGGTGTGGCGGGCCGGGAGCCCAGATAGTGCCGCCACGCCGCGGAGAGCTTGTCGCGGTCGAACCAGGGCGTGTCGGTGAAGTTCCGCGCCGACCACGTGTCCTGCCGGTCGTCGAGCCCCGGCTGGTTGAGCAGTTGGAAGCGGATCGCAGGCCCCTGCTCGTCACGCGCCCGCAGCGTTACCGCGGCCGCGAGGTTCGCGCCCACGCTGTGACCGCCGACCGCGATCCGCGCCGGGTCGACACCGAGTTCGCCGGCGTGCTCGGCCGTCCAGAGCAGTGCGGCGTAGGCGTCGTCGAAGGCGGCCGGGAACGGGTCCTCGGGCGCCAGGCGGTAGCCCACCGAGACCACCACCGCCCCGGAAAGGGACGCGACCCGGGCGGCCCACGGATGCTCGGTGTCCAGGTCACCGAAGACTCCGCCGCCGCCGTGCAGCCAGACGACGGCGCCCTGGGCCCGGTGCGGGCGGTAGACCCGGACCGCCACGTCCGGATCGGCGGACACCGTGCGGTCCTCGACCTCCATGTCCGAGGTGTCCGGTGCCGGCGCCGCAGCCGCACGCTCGGCGAATTCCTTGCGCGAGGTGACCGGTTCGTTCATGTCGAGTTGCGGGAGGAACGGGATGAATGCTTCGAGTTCGGGGTCCATGGCGACCATCCTCACGGTCGTCACCCCGGGGGGTCACCCGCCATCCGTCGCGCATCCCGCCCCGCTCACGCACCGGTCGGCGCAGCCCCGGCCGCGCGCCGGCGCACGCTCCGGGCCGGGGCCACCGCCTCGGACTGCAGTCCGGCCGGTTCCGGACCGAGCGCCCGGGCCGCACGGTCGCATCGCCTCCGCCCCGAAGGAGTGTCCGTTCTCCGGCGGGCCACGCTTCGTCATTCGTGGCCGTACCGCCGCACGAGCAGCCGCCGGATCAACAGCCGCCCCTCGTCGGTTCGCAGTCGCAGCTCGGCCTCGGCGCGGTCCGGCGGCCGTGCTCGTCGTACGCCCAGGCGTCGAGCACGCCGGCCTGCCACGCCACCATCCGCGCCCCGAGCGGGACTTCACGACCCGGCACGCGGTAGATCACCGCGTACGGGAGGCCGGCGGCATCCCGGGCGCGCGCCTCCTCGCGGGACTGCGCGCGACCACCGGTACGGGACGCCTCCTCCCAGGACTCCTCAAAGGTCACGTACGTCGTCTCAGGCATCGGCGGTGGTTCCGTCCCGCTCCGGGAGCAGTTCGGGCATCCGCTCCACCAGCACCACGACAGCGACCACCTCACCGGCGTCCGAACGGCCGACCCACACGGGGTAGGTACCGTCCCCGGTCGTGGCGAAGGCCATGAGTTCGCCGCCGGAGGCCTCGTCCCAGGTGCGCTGCAGGAACATGGATCCGTCGTCGATGTCCTCGTACCCGTCCAGGTCCGGCTCTCCCTGGATCAGCCCCCGCTCGAAGAGCGCGACCAGCGGCTCCCAGGCCCCGGCGTCGGCGAAGCAGCCGGTGGCGCCGTCGGTGTCGAAGCCGGCGATCTGATCCTCGATGAACAGCCGGGGATCGTCGTCCGCACCCAGGGCCATCTCCCAGGTCGCGGCGGGGGTCTCGCTGACGAGGAGGCGGACGGCCGTGGCGCCCGTGGTCGTGACCTCGGTGTCCCGCCACTCGCAGTGGTAGCTGTAGTGGACCCGCGCCTCGTCGAGTACGTACTCCCCGGGCGGGACGGGGACGGAGATGTGCGGTCCGTCGCCCTCGTCGACGTCCGGGCCGGAGACCGCCAGCAGCCCGCTGGGCACCCGCAGTGTGCCGACCCTGCGGGGCTCCACGACGGTCTGCTCGGGGTGATACCCGTCGGTCACGCGAACCCCGGGCCGGAACAGCTCGTCGATCGGCCCGGGCTGCGCGGCGCGCGGCGGACGCCAGCAGGTGGCGGGGGCATCTCCGTCACCGGGCTCGCCCGCCTCGCCCGACTCGGCCACCACGAGGTCCGGCGGCTCCATGAGCCCGTGCACCTGGGCCGAGAGCAGCGGCCACTGCCCGAAGGCGGGGCGGTCCATCCAGCGCTCGTCGTCGCGGAGCCTGGGGGACGTGTCGTGCGACTCCCCGCCCTTCCCCCGGGGCTCCTCCGTCCGTCGCCCCCTCCCGTCCGGGAAGAGTTCCACGGTGATGCGCGGGCACTTCTCGTCGAACTCCGGCATCTGCGGGCCGGTGTAGTGCCAGCCGACGGTGTACCGGCGCAGCAGCCGCGCCGGGTCGTCCAGCACCCGCATGTCCAGGTCGTAGGTGCGGCGGCCCTGGGCGTCGTACACCCACAGCCCGACGTAGTGGTCCCGCCACGAGACGAGCCGGACCTCCAGCGGAGCCTCCCGGCCCGGCTCCCGGTACACCACCACGTACGGAAGCCCAGTGGCATCCCGTTCCCGGGCCTCTCCGGCGCATATCGGCCGCCAAGGCGCACGGGCCTCCCCGTCCCACGCCTGCGCGTACCCCACCTCGACGGCCATTGCCGCTCCCTGCTTCTGCGCTTCGTTCTGACTGTGTGCTGAGCTCTGTGCACTGTGCACTGAGCTGCAAGGTAGCCGCCGACTGTGACAACGGACCTGAGGGCGGGTTGGCGGCCCCAGCCAAACCCCTGCTCAGCCGTGGAGCGAGGTGCTGTCGAGCTCCAGTGGCAGTCTGCGAGACACACCCGCCGCGCCGGCGTGCGCGGGTCGAACACCCCCCGGACCGGACCGAGCGTCACGGGGCGACAAAGCATGAGGACCTTCACGGTCGTCGCCGACGGCCGGTCGCAGGGCGTCCGGCCAACGGCCGATCTCCCTCCATCCGAGCCGACCGTAGAACTCTTCGAGGCCTGCACCTCCGCGTGCGGCGAGGAGCGGTTGCTCCAGGCCCATCTCGTCAAGGGCAACATCACGGGCCCGGCGCACCAGACCTGCACCGATGCCCTGTCCGCGCACACCGAGCCGAGTCTCGACATGATGCAGCGTGCCCTTGCCCCAGTGCGACACCAGCGGATGGGCATCGCAGCGGAGTGGAGCCGACCCATGCCGCCGTCGACCGTGCCGACGATGGGACGGCTGCTTTCGGACTGGCCCTAGGCGAGGCGATGGACAGCGCCCCCCCCACCTCGATCGCATCGACCGGCGGAAACGGGACCCAGCCGCTCCGCCCGCGTTGGACACCTCGGTCCAGCACTGGACGAGGGCCCGAAGGACCTCTTCGGTGATCACTTCAGGGCTGACGTACTGCGTGCACAGTCCGTTCCATGATCGACCGCGACGCCCTCGACGACCCGGCCCGCCGGTGACCTGGCGTAATAACCAGCGGCGTACCGGCTGCACGGCACCGCAGCTACAGACCAGCAGTCAGCGGACCGCCAAGCCGCTGCTTGATCTAGGAGGTCGGTCCCGGCAATCTGCACCCGCCGCGCACTGTCCCCCAGTCGAGCGCGAGCCGCCCGCAGGTGCGCCTTTCGCCCTTGGACAGCAGACCCGCAGCCTGCCCGCAGCCGCCCGATGTCCGCAATTCCGGGCCCAGTGGCGCCCGCAGGAGCGCGCGCATCACCGACAGATGCGTCACAAGTGCGCTCTTTACGCGTTCGGGTCCCAGTCTGCGAGCTGCTCCATCGGTTCGGTGTCGCCGGTGGTCTCCAGGACGTCGAGCGGGAGGCGCTCGTAGAAGTAGAGGACCAGTTCGCTCGCTGCGCCTCGCATCGCCATGTCGCCCGGCTCCGCGTCGGAGGCGAGGTCGTCGCAGCGGACGCCGTCGGCGTCGAGGGTCAGGCGCCAGGAGCGGCCCTCGGTCGTGTGCAGGTCGATGGTCGCCGGCT
>NZ_JBSGZP010000329.1:0-7894 GCF_053611065.1 Streptomyces sp. NPDC054840 | reverse complement strand
AGTACGTACGGCCCCAGGCCCGTGGCCCCGGATGCGGAACCCGCCGCCGGGCCACGCGGGCCGGCGCCGACCACTCGTCCGCGACCCGGGGGGCGCCCGACGGTGCCATGGCCAGCACCGCCGCGCGCGCTTGGACCACCGCCAGTGCGGCGGCCAGCTCCTCCGGGGTCGGGTTTCCCTTGACGACCTTGATCACCACAGAGTCCTCCTGGAGGGGCTAGAGCGGAATGTTGCCGTGCTTCTTGGGGGGCAGGGACTCCCGCTTGGTACGCAGCTGCCGCAGTCCCTTCACCACGTGCGCCCGCGTCTCGGACGGCATGGTCACCGCGTCGATGTACCCGCGCTCGGCCGCCGTGTACGGGTTGAGCAGCGCGTCCTCGTACTCGGCGATGAGCCGGGCCCTGGTCTCCTCGGCGTTGCCCGCCTCCTCCGCCTCCGCGATCGCGCGGCGGTGCAGGATGTTCACCGCGCCCTGCGCGCCCATGACGGCGATCTGCGCGGTCGGCCAGGCCAGGTTCAGGTCCGCGCCGAGGTGCTTGGAGCCCATGACGTCGTACGCGCCGCCGAAGGCCTTGCGGGTGATGACGGTGATCAGCGGAACGGTGGCCTCGGCGTACGCGTAGATCAGCTTCGCGCCGCGCCGGATGATTCCGTTGTACTCCTGGTCGGTGCCCGGAAGGAAGCCCGGGACGTCCACGAAGGTCAGCACCGGGATGTTGAAGGCGTCGCAGGTCCGCACGAACCGCGCCGCCTTCTCGGAGGCGTCGATGTCCAGACAGCCGGCGAACTGCATCGGCTGGTTGGCCACGACACCCACCGGGTGGCCCTCGACCCGGCCGAAGCCGGTCAGGATGTTCGGCGCGAAGAGCGACTGCGTCTCCAGGAACTCCGCGTCGTCGAGCACGTGCTCGATCACGGTGTGCATGTCGTACGGCTGGTTGGCGCTGTCCGGGATCAGCACGTCGAGCTCGCGGTCGGCGTCGGAGACCTCGGTGTCCGCCTCCTCCGGGAAGGCGGGCGGCTCGGAGAGGTTGTTCGACGGCAGGTACGCGAGCAGCGACTTCACGTACTCGATGGCGTCCTTCTCGTCGCCCGCCATGTGGTGCGCGACGCCGGACGTGCTGTTGTGCGTGCGCGCCCCGCCCAGCTCCTCGAAGCCGACGTCCTCGCCGGTGACCGTCTTGATGACGTCCGGGCCGGTGATGAACATGTGCGAGGTCTGGTCGACCATGACCGTGAAGTCGGTGATGGCCGGGGAGTACACGGCGCCGCCCGCGCAGGGCCCGACGACCAGGCTGATCTGCGGGATCACGCCGGACGCGTGGACGTTGCGGCGGAAGATCTCGCCGTACATGCCCAGCGCGCTGACGCCCTCCTGGATCCGGGCGCCGCCGGAGTCGTTGATGCCGACGAGGGGGCATCCGGTCTTCAGCGCGAAGTCCATGACCTTCATGATCTTCTGGCCGTAGGTCTCGCCGAGGGCCCCGCCGAAGACGGTGAAGTCCTGCGAGAACACGGCCACCGGGCGGCCGTCCACCGTGCCGTAGCCGGTGACGACGCCGTCGCCGTAGGGCCGGGTCTTCTCCAGCCCGAAGCTGGTCGAGCGGTGCCGGGCGAACTCGTCGAGCTCGACGAAGGATCCTTCGTCCAGCAGCAGGGCAACCCGCTCACGCGCCGTCAGCTTGCCCTTGGCGTGCTGCTTCTCCACGGCACGCGCGGACCCGGCGTGGGTGGCTTCGTCGATGCGGCGCTGCAGATCCGCGATCTTGCCCGCGGTGGTGTGCATGTCGATCGGCTCTGACGGATGTGACATCGGGGTCGCGGCTCCCTGCGTGGTGTCAACTGCCTGGTCAATTGATTGACTACTGCTGGCTACTGGTGCGTAGCGTATCGGCGGGCATGGCGCTCGGCAGTGCGGCGTTTGACACACCTACATTGGGTTGCATGACGCCATCAGATGCCTCAGCAGGAGCTTCCTCCGGTCGCTGGTCGAGCCTGGACCGCCCGCCCCTCAATGCCGCCGCCCTTCAGCGGGCGCTCGTCACCGGGGACGGGCTGTGGACCTCGCTGGAGGTCGTGGGCAGTACCGGGTCCACCAATACCGACCTTGCCACCCGGGCGGCGCGGCTGCCCGAGGGGGCCGTCCTCGTGGCCGAGGAGCAGAGCGCCGGGCGCGGGCGGCTGGAGCGGAGCTGGGTCGCGCCCGCCCGCTCCGGGCTGTTCTTCTCCGTCCTGCTCAAGCCGGGCGACGCGGTGCCGCAGGAGCGGTGGGGCTGGCTGACCCTGCTGGCCGGTGTGGCCACCGCGACCGGGCTGTCCCGGGCGGCCGGGGTGGACACCGCCCTCAAGTGGCCCAACGACCTCCTGGTCAGCGTGGACGGCGAGGAGCGCAAGACCGGCGGGATCCTCGCCGAGCGGGTCGAGGACGGCGTGGTCCTCGGGATCGGGCTCAACGTCAGCCTGACCGAGGACGAGCTGCCGGTGCCGACCGCGGGGTCGCTGGCGCTGGCCAAGGCCTCCGTGACGGACCGGGACCCGCTGCTGCGGGCCGTCCTGCGGTCCCTGGAGGAGTGGTACGGGAACTGGCGCGCGGCCGGTGGTGACCCGGCGGCCAGCGGCCTCCAGGAGACCTACGCGGCGGGCTGCGCGACCCTGGGCCGGCACGTCCGCGCGGAGCTGCCCGGCGGGCGCACCCTCACCGGAACGGCCGAAGCGGTGGACACCGATGGCCGCCTGGTGATCCGTACGGCCGAGGGGCTGCACGAGGCGGTGGGCGCGGGAGACGTCGTCCACCTGCGTTCCGTGCACTGACACGGCGCAGGGGTGCCGGGTGCGGCGCCGCCCGGGGCTCCGGCCCCGGGCCCCGCACCCGGGTCGCGGGCGGGCCGGAAGTGGGGAGGGGGAGTGAGCTACGGCACACCTGCCGTATGGTTTAGGCGATCCCGGTGCTCGTGGTGATCAACCGGTTCGCAGGGCAGTGCGCACGGAATGGACAGGAGGCGGCCCTTGACCGTCGACGACCCTACGTCCAGCGCGTCCGCCGGTGGCGGCTCCGCGTCCGGCCCGGGCACCCCGATCGGCCGTGACCAGCACACCCCGCACCACGAGGTCGATCACACGGCCCAGCCGACGGCGGATCCGCTCGCCATCCGGCTGGAACAGCTGATCCTCGGTGCCGAGCGCCGGTACACGCCGTTCCAGGCCGCCCGGAGCGCGGGCGTGTCCATGGAACTGGCCTCGCGCTTCTGGCGGGCCATGGGCTTCGCCGACATCGGGCAGGCCCGGGCGCTGACCGAGGCCGACGTGCTGGCCCTGCGCCGGCTGGCCGGCCTGGTGGAGGCCGGGCTGCTGTCCGAGCCGATGGCCGTGCAGGTGGCGCGGTCGACCGGGCAGACCACGGCCCGGCTGGCGGAGTGGCAGATCGACTCGTTCCTGGAGGGGCTGACGGAGCCGCCGGAGCCGGGGATGACCCGTACGGAGGTCACGTACCCCCTGGTGGAGCTGCTGCTGCCCGAGCTGGAGGAGTTCCTCGTCTACGTGTGGCGGCGCCAGCTGGCGGCCGCCACGGGGCGCGTCGTGCAGGTGGCCGACGACGACGAGATGGTCGACCGGCGGCTCGCGGTGGGCTTCGCCGACCTGGTGGGCTTCACCCGCCTGACGCGGCGGCTGGAGGAGGAGGAGCTCGGCGAGCTGGTCGAGTCCTTCGAGACGACCGCGGCGGACCTGGTGGCCGCCCACGGCGGCCGCCTGATCAAGACCCTCGGTGACGAGGTGCTGTACTGCGCCGACGACGCGGCGACGGCGGCGGAGATCGCCCTGCGGCTGATCGAGACGATGGAGCTCGACGCGCAGATGCCGGAGCTGCGGGTCGGTATCGCCTTCGGCACGGTGACCACCCGGATGGGCGATGTCTTCGGGACCACGGTGAACCTGGCCAGCCGGCTGACGTCGATAGCCCCCAAGGACGCGGTGCTGGTGGACGGGGCGATGGCCGAGGAACTCTCCCGGACCGGGGCGGCTCCGGTGTCGGAGAAGGAGGCCGAGACGGCGCCCGACGAGGGTGCGTCCTACCGTTTCGCGCTGCAGCCGATGTGGCAGCGGCCGGTGCGCGGGCTCGGTGTCGTGGAGCCCTGGTCGCTGACGCGGCGGAAGCCTAAGCTTCCCGGGTAACGTTCGTTAACCGGGAGGGTTCCTATGGCGTCCGAGGCCGCATTCGAGTCGGAGTTCGTGGCGGTACGCCGCCACGAGGGCGGGGTCGCGGAGCTGGTCCTGGACCGCCCCAAGGCGATGAACGCGGTGTCGACCGCGATGGCCCGCGCTCTCGGGGCGGCCTGTGCCGAGCTGGCCGCCGACCGGGCCGTACGCGTGGTCGTGCTCTCCTCGACGTCGGAGCGGGCCTTCTGTGTCGGGGCGGACCTCAAGGAGCGGAACTCCTTCTCGGACACCGAGCTGGTCCGGCAGCGGCCGACCACGCGGGGGGCGTACGGGGGCGTGCTGGCGCTGCCGATGCCCACGGTCGCGGCGGTGCACGGGTTCGCGCTGGGCGGCGGTTTCGAGCTCGCCCTGGCGTGCGATGTGATCGTCGCCGACGAGACCTCGGTGGTGGGCCTGCCCGAGGTGTCGGTGGGCGTGATCCCCGGCGGCGGAGGCACGCAGCTGCTGCCGCGCCGGGTCGGTGCGGCGCGGGCCGCGGAGCTGATCTTCACGGCGCGCCGGGTGGAGGCGGCCGAGGCGCTGTCCCTGGGTCTGGTGGACTCGGTGGTCCCGGCCGGCCAGGACACGGCGGAGGCGCTGGCGCTGGCGTCCCGGATGGCGGCGAACTCCCCGGTGGGCCTGCGGGCGGCCAAGCGGGCGCTGCGGCTGGGTCACGGGATGGACCTGGAGGCCGGCCTGGAGATCGAGGACGCGGCCTGGCGGACGGTGGCCTTCTCGGGTGACCGGGTGGAGGGTGTCGCGGCGTTCAACGAGAAGCGCAAGCCGAACTGGCCGGGGGAGTAGCGGTCCGGGCGTCGGCGCCGCCGCCGATCACCCTTGGTGATCTTGGCGGTACTGAAAGTCGCGCCAATTGTCCCCAAATCTGACGAAAGTCCCTAGCCTGGAGTGATGGGAGTTGACGGGCGGCTACGAGCCGTGGTGGGACTCGCTCAGGCGATGGCCGCGGCGTGCGCGCCGCGGGACAGTGTGCGGGCGGCCGCGCGGGGGGCGCGCGTGGCGCTGGACGGCTCGTTCGCCGCGATCTCCGCGTGGGAGCGGGAGCGGGGGCGCCTGCGGGTGCTCGTGAACGAGGGCGAGCGGCGGGCGGGCGAGGAGGAGTTCCCCGAGGACGAGTCCTACCCGGTGCACGACTTCCCCGAGATCACCGAGTTCCTGCACGAGCTCTGGGTGGGCGGCGGCGGCCCGCACGCCTGGGTGGAGAGTGCCGTCGGCGACCGGCCGGGACGGCGCGGGCACGCCCTGCGCCGCCGCGGCCGCGGGACCTGCGTGGTCGCGCCCATCGTGCTCAGCGGCCGCGCCTGGGGCGAGCTGTACGTCGCCCGGGACGAGGGGCTGCCGGACTTCGACGACGACGACGCCGAGTTCGCCACCGTGCTCGCCGCCGTGGTCGCGGCCGGTCTCGCACAGAACGAGCGGCTGGAGGAAGCCCGGCGGCTCGCCTTCACCGACCCGCTGACCGGGCTCGCGAACCGGCGGGCGGTCGACATGCGCCTCGACGAGGCCCTGGAGGAGCACCGGCGGACCGGGGTGGTCGTCAGCCTCGTCGTCTGCGACCTGAACGGCCTGAAGAAGGTGAACGACACCCTCGGGCACGCCACGGGTGACCGGCTCCTGGAGCGGTTCGGGTCGGTCCTGAGCCTGTGCGGGGCCATGCTGCCCGGATCGCTGGTGGCCCGCCTCGGCGGCGACGAGTTCTGCCTGGTCGGGGTCGGTCCGACGGCGGACGAGATCGTACGCGTCACCGAGGAGGTGTGCACCCGGGCGGCCGAACTGGAGCTGGGCGAGGGGGTGGCCTGTGGGGTGGCCTCCACCGGGGACCCGATCGGGCTGGTGAGGTCCTCCCGGCGGTTGTTCCGGCTGGCGGACGCCGCCCAGTACAAGGCGAAGGCCGCGCGCTCCCCGAAGCCCGTCGTGGCGGGCCGGGACACCGCGGTGGTCCGGCTCGCGGACGCGGCCGCCGAGGAGGCTCCCGGGGAGCGGCGCCGGTTCCGGGGCCGCCAGTGACCGGCCGGCCGCGGCGTCGGCCCGTAAGGGGTCCAGCCACGTCGCGATCGTGACGAAGCCAGTAGTGACATGAAGCGATTCAATCCGTAGGGTGCTGAATATGGATATGCACACTGTCGTGGTGGGGACGTCCGGGACCACCGCCGAGGACGTCATCGCCGTAGCCCGCGGCAACGCACGCGTCGAGCTCTCCGCGGAGGCGCTCGACGCCCTCGCCCGGGCCCGCGAGATCGTCGACGCCCTCGCCGCCAAGCCCGAGCCCGTCTACGGGGTGTCCACCGGGTTCGGTGCGCTCGCCTCCCGGCACATCAGCCCCGAGCTGCGTGCCCAGCTCCAGCGCAACATCGTCCGCTCGCACGCCGCCGGCATGGGCCCGCGCGTCGAGCGGGAGGTCGTCCGCGCGCTGATGTTCCTCCGCCTCAAGACCGTCGCCTCCGGTCACACCGGCGTCCGCCCCTCCGTCGCGCAGACCATGGCCGACGTGCTCAACGCCGGGATCACCCCCGTCGTCCACGAGTACGGCTCCCTGGGCTGCTCCGGCGACCTCGCGCCGCTGTCCCACTGCGCGCTCGCCCTCATGGGCGAGGGCGACGCCGAGGGCCCGGACGGCACCGTCCGCCCCGCCGGTGAACTGCTCGCCGAAGCCGGCATCGAGCCCGTCGTGCTCCGCGAGAAGGAGGGCCTCGCCCTCCTCAACGGCACCGACGGCATGCTCGGCATGCTGGTCATGGCGCTCGCCGACCTCGGCAAGCTGTACACCTCCGCCGACATCACCGCCGCGCTGACGCTGGAGGCGCTGCTCGGTACGGAGAAGGTGCTCCAGCCCGAGCTGCACGCCATCCGTCCGCACCCGGGACAGGGCGCCTCCGCCGCGAACATGGCCGCCGTCCTGAAGGGCTCCGGGCTCGTCCGGCACTACCAGGAGGAGACCGCCCCGCGCGTGCAGGACGCCTACTCCGTGCGCTGCGCCCCGCAGGTCGCCGGCGCGGGCCGCGACACCATGGCGCACGCCGCCCTGGTGGCCTCCCGTGAGCTGGCCGCCGCCGTCGACAACCCGGTGGTGCTGCCCGACGGGCGCGTGGAGTCCAACGGCAACTTCCACGGGGCCCCGGTCGCCTACGTGCTCGACTTCCTCGCCATCGCGGCCGCCGACCTCGGTTCCATCGCCGAGCGCCGCACCGACCGGCTGCTCGACAAGAACCGCTCGCACGGTCTGCCGCCGTTCCTCGCGGACGACGCCGGTGTCGACTCCGGTCTGATGATCGCCCAGTACACGCAGGCCGCCCTGGTCAGCGAGATGAAGCGGCTCGCGGTGCCGGCCTCGGCCGACTCGATCCCCTCCTCCGCCATGCAGGAGGACCACGTCTCGATGGGCTGGTCGGCCGCGCGCAAGCTCCGTACCGCCGTCGACAACCTGACGCGGATCATCGCCATCGAGCTCTACGCCGCCACCCGCGCCATCGAGCTGCGCCACGGGCTGACCCCGGCCCCGGCCAGCCGGGCCGCGATCGCGGGCGCCCGCGCCGCGGGTGTGCAGGGTCCTGGGCCGGATCGTTTCCTCGCCCCCGACCTGGCCGCGGCCGACGAGTTCATCCGTACGGGCGGCCTCCTCGCCGCGGTGGAGCCGGTGACGGGTCCGCTCGCCTGACCCCAGGCCGCGCACGCGGCGAAGGGC
>NZ_JBSGZP010000328.1:0-7913 GCF_053611065.1 Streptomyces sp. NPDC054840 | reverse complement strand
CCTCATGGGGTCCCCGCCGTCCGCCGTTCGGCCGGAGAACGGCCGGGTGCGATCCGAGTTGTTCATCCAGTGCTGTGACCCGGTGACCCTTTCCGGTCACAGCATTAGGGTCCCCGGTATGACCGTCCGCGCCCTGCCGCTGCCCCCGACCGACACCGACATCGACGCCTGGACCGCGGTTCTCGCCGCCGCCCAAGCCGCCGACCTGCCCCAGATACCGCCGCCCGCCCGGACGGAGGTGGCCGGCCGACTGCGCGTGACACCGGCGCGCGGCCGCGCCGCACTCTGGGCCGCGGACGGGGGAACGGGCGTGGCCGCGCTGATCCTGTTCACGGACGAGGCCAACGCGCACACCGCCTTCCTCGACGTGCTCGCCGTACGCCCGGACATGCGGCGCCGGGGCCTGGGCCGCGCCCTGTGGGAGCAGGTCCGGGCCGAGCTGCTCGCCCACGGCCGGACCTCGGTCTCGACCCTGGTGGACCTGGGCGGCCCGGGGGAGGCGTTCGCGCAGTCGCTCGGATTCGGGAACGTACTGCCCATGGCCTGGTACGAGCAGGACGTGACGCGGCCGCAGGACCCAGCCGGCGCCGGAGCGCCGGTGCCCGTCGCCCCGGGGTACGAACTGCGCGCCTGGCACGGCCTGGTGCCGGACGACTGGGCCGCGCCCCTCGCCACGGCCCACGGGGCGATGGGGGACGCGCCCACGGGGGACATCGACGAGAAGGCCGAGCCCTGGACGCCGCAGCGACTGCACGCCGCGCACCAGCTCGTCCTGGACCGGGGCGGCGAGATCACCACGGCCGCCGCGGTGACCCCGCGGGGCGAGGTGGCCGCGTACACGGAACTGGTCCTGCCCGACCCGGCCGGCCCGCGCGCCCTCCAGTACGACACGGTGGTCGCCCCCGCCCACCGGGGCCACGGCCTGGGCCGCGCGGTCAAGCTGCACATGCTGGAGCAGGCCCGCCACCGGTACCCCGCCCTGCGCCGGATCGCCACCACGGTGGCGGACGAGAACACCGCGATGCGCGCGGTGAACGCGAGCCTGGGCTACCGCCTCCACCGCCCCGCCGCGTACTACCAGCTCAGCCTGTAACGGCCGGGTTCCGCGCCGGCCGGCCTCAGTACCCCTGGGGGTGCGCGGACAGCCAGTCGGTGTGCCGCTCGCGCATCCGGTCCCGCTCCTGCGGCGTGGGCAGGACGACATCGGCGCCGCCGTCGTACGGGTGGTGGAACCGGGTGAGCCCGGGGTCCGTGACGAAGATGCCGGCCAGCGTGTCGTCGGCCACCGCGCGCAGCAACGGGTCGAGGCAGCCCCGCCGCCAGGGGCGCCGGTCCGCGTAGTGGTACCAGCGCGTGTGGAACTCCGGATCCGGTTCGCCGGTCTCGTCCAGCGTGGTCCACAGCGTGCCCTCCGGGTGGAGGGCACGGCGCAGCGGCGACCGGCCCGTCCGGTCCGACACCTCGGACCAGCCGGTGGTCACCACATACACCTCGTCGCCCATGAAGAGCTCGTCCAGGACCGTGTTGTACCGATCCAGGAGCACCGCGTACTCCGCCTCGTCCTGCGGGTGGCGCTTCGATTCCGGCAGGCTGTGGAAGCGCACCCACCGGTCCGCGTACACCGTCTTCAGCTCGTGCGGCAGCAGCGGGCCGGGTGGCCTGTGCCGCCGCCACAGAGCGGTCAGCCCCTCGTGCGCGGGGTCGACGAGGGGTTCGACGGCGCGTTCGGCGACGGGGTCGCTCACGCCCCCGGAGCCTTGGCCACACCGATCGGGCAGGACACCCCCGTGCCGCCGATGCCGCAGTAACCGCCCGGGTTCTTGTCCAGGTACTGCTGATGGTGTGCTTCGGCGGGCCAGAAGGGGCGCTCCGCGGCCGGCAGCACCGCCGTGGTGATCGGACCGTAGCCCGAGGAAGCCAGGACCTGCTGGTACGCCGTACGGGAGGCCTCCGCCGTCTCCTGCTGGTCGGGGGAGTGGGTGTAGACCGCCGAGCGGTACTGGGTGCCCACGTCGTTGCCCTGGCGGAAGCCCTGGGTCGGGTCGTGGGACTCCCAGAACAGCTTCAGCAGCGCGGCGTAGGAGACCTGGGACGGGTCGAAGACCACGCGCACCACCTCGGTGTGGCCGGTCAGACCCGAGCAGACCTCCTCGTAGGTCGGATTCTCGGTGAAGCCGCCCTGGTAGCCGGCCAGCGTGGTCCACACCCCGGGGGTCTGCCAGAACTTGCGTTCCGCGCCCCAGAAGCAGCCCAGACCGAAGTCGGCGACTTCCAGGTGCGCGGGGTAGGGGCCGGACAGCGGGTTGCCCAGCACGGTGTGCCGGTCGGGCACGGCGAACAGCGGCTCCGCGCGGCCCGTCAGGGCCTCCTCGCGGGTGGGGAGCTCGGGCGTACGGCGGTACGAGAACATGGATTCCCTCCTTGTGGGAGTGACAACGTGCGAAGGGCGGGCCGGGATTCCCCGACCCGCCCCCACCGCCGCCGCATCCGTCAGAAGCCCGGTGTGCTCACACCCACCGCCCAGTCACGGGCGTACAGGTACCGGCCCTTCGGCGAACCCGCGTAGGTCCACGGCAGGCAGCCGATGTGGCCGTCGATGTGGCGGAACTGCTCGACCGCCTGCTCGTCGCGGTCCTGCCAGAACAGCAGGTACGCCAGCAGGTGCCGGATGCGCGCCGTCCCCGGATGGTCGTCCCCGGCCGCGGCCAGGTCCAGCAGGGCCGCGTCCACCGCCGCGACGATCTCCGGCTCCTTGAAGAACGTCTCGGCCGTCAGGTCGTCCTCGTCCGTCTCCTGCTCGAAGTACGCGATCAGCGGCAGCAGCGACAGCAGGTCACCGGGCCGGCCGGCGGCCGCCGACTCCCGTGCGAAGGCGAGCGCCAGCTCGTGCGAGCCGCGCCACTTCCGGCACCAGTACTGCAGGCCGCTGATGTGCGACCACAGCACCTTCGGGTCGCGCTCGACGACCTGCGCCCACAGCTCCAGGTACCGCTCGTGCGAGTAGCCCAGGCCCTGCCCGATGGGCTGCTCCACGATGTACGGGGTCGGGTCGGCCGGGTCGGCGAGGCGCTGGGCCTCGTGCGCGACCTCCTGCGCCTTGACCAGCAGTTCGCGGAAGAGCCGGAACTGCTCCTGCGTGGTGCGGCTGCCCGACTGCCCACCGCGTACGTTCCACGCCACCGTGATCGCGGTGTCGGCGCCGACCAGGGCGGCCGTCGGGTCCTCGGGCCGGGCCGCGCGCCAGGCCAGCAGCCACGCGTCGTCCTCGGCCGCCGCCTCGGCCAGCGGGCGGACCCGCTCCATCCGCTCCTGCCAGTCCTTGCCGGCCGCCTCGATGTAGGCGGCGCCCGCCTCCCAGTCGCCCGACCGGACGGCCTCCAGGACGGCCGTCCGCTCCGGCGGCACCGGAGCGAGGTTCTCGGTGTCGAGGTCGGCCTCCGCCACGAAGCCCAGCGCGACGACCTTCGCCGCCTTCTCGGCCTTCTGCTCGGCCTTGACGGCATCGGTACCGGCGTTCAGGGTCCCGATCTCGGCCTCGAGGGCCTTGGCCTTGCGGATGTAGTAGGCGCCGCGCAGGAACTTGAACGCGCCGAACAGCAGCACGGCGCCCAGGATGTAGAGGCCGATCACGGGGCAAGTACCAGCTTTCGCAGGGGTTCGGTGTCGGGCAGGTCGGCGACGGCCGACTCCAGGGCCGCGCCCAGCCGGTCCTCGAAGCCGTCGGCCGGGTAGCGCAGGGAGGCCGAGTCGGACCAGGACAGCTGCCAGCGGGCGGCGCCGCGGGCCGTCAGTTCGACGGTGACCAGCTGGTTCAGGGCGCGCCGGACGACCGGGCGGGCGAACTCGCGAGCCGTGCGGCCGGTGGCGGCCGCCGCCTCCTCGGACTTCGGGAACCGGTCGGCGATGCGCCAGCGCACCGCCGGGTCGGCGTCGAACGCGTCGAGTACGGCCTCCAGTCCGGGGCCCGCGCCCTCGGCGGCGAAGGTCTCGCGGATGTCCTGCGCGCCCTGGCCGACGTACACGGTCATGGACTCGTGGACGAGGTCCTCCCAGCCGACCCGCTCGAGCGCGAGCGCCTCCGGGGTGAGGACGACCTGCTCCAGCGCGGCCAGCGCCGCGCCGGCGTCGGCCAGCAGGTCCAGGGCCGGCCGGGCGGCCTGGCCGCCGCGGCCGTCGTCGGGCAGGGCCTCGATGCGGGCCACGCGCTCGGCGAGCGCGGGGTGGGAGTCGTAGGGGGAGGTGGGCTCGGTCGACAGTTCCTGGCGCAGCCCGTCCAGGTCGGCCGAGCGCGCGTCCAGGAGCCGGCGCAGGCCGCCGAAGACCTCGCCGGGGCGGGGCAGCAGGCCGGCGCCGACGCCGAGGGTGGCGTACGAGCTCATGTAGAAGTCGTGCGCGGAGTCGAGGGCGTTCAGCTCGCGCAGCGCGGACGCGGCCGAGTCGCGGCCCGCGACCCGTACCGAGGCCAGGTCGGCGGCGAGCTCCTGGCGGCGGGAGGTGGAACGGGTGGCGCGCATGTAGAAGTTGCCGTACGCGATGTAGATCTTGGCCATGGCGCGGTACATCGCACCCTCGCCCGCGGTGTCGACGCCCTTGGCCTTCTTGCCCTTGGCGATCCGCTTCTCGTCCTTGCGCTCCTGCTTCACGCGCTCCTTGGCGACCTTCTTGTCGGCGCGGTCGTGGAAGTAGCCGATGGTGCGGATCAGCTGGGCCCGGCCGCGGGCGATCAGCGGGGTGAGACGGGTGTCGAAGTTGGCGTAGTGACCCATCTCGTGGGCGAGCACCGCCCGCATCTGCATCTCGTCCAGGCCCGTCATCAGCGGCAGGCCGAGGTACAGGCGGCGGGTGCCGGGCCGCAGACCCAGCAGCTTCGCGTCCTCGGCGACGGCCGCGTTCACCTCGTCGATCAGCACGATCTCGTCGGGGGCGCGGGTGCCGACCTGCTGCGCGATGTCGCGCACGACCGCCCACAGCTCGGGCTCCTGCGCCTCGCTGACGGTGACGCCGGCCAAGGGCTCGCCCTTGGGCGTGCGCAGCATGAACATGCCGCGCACGATCGGGACGGTGAGGACGACGGAGGCGAGGAGCAGCTTGGCCACGATCGGGCCGTGCAGCGTGGTGACGACGGCGTAGTCGATGCCACCGAGGGCGGCCAGCAGGAATACGCCGAGCAGGTAGAAGCCTGCGAGCAGGACGAGAGCGCGCAAGGCGCGCAGTGAAGCGCCCATATGGACAGATCCCCCCACGGGAACGAAAAGGAGTGGGTGGCACGGCAGAACGCCGCCACCGCCGCATCATGCGGCCTGCGATTACTTACAGCAACCTTATTCGTGAGGGATCCCCGCACGCGGGCGGGGTGGGCGGTGCGCCGCGGGGTTGGGGCAATCCTGACCGACGTCCGCGCCGCGGGCCGAGCGGACCCGCCGACGCGCAAGGGCAGGTCCGTGGATCCGCCGGCCCGCCCGGAGGGCTACGGCCGCAGCGTCGCCGGGGACCCGCCGTTCGCCTCGTACCCCGCCACCGCCATCGCCCGGTACACCGCGTACACCGCGGCCGGGTCCGGCGCCTCCGTCCACGGCAGCGCGCCCACGTACCCGTCCACGTGCCGCACCTGCTCCAGCGCCTCCGTCCACCGCTCCATGCAGACCAGGAACATCATCAGCAGGTGCCGCACGTGCGCCACCATCGGGTCGTCCTGCCGCGCCGTGTGCACCGCGTACAGCGCGCCCTCCACCGCCCGCGTCACGACCGCGCTCCGGTAGAAGCTGGGGCTCAGCACGATGTCCGGCTGGTTCTCGCGCAGCGCGAACATCGGCAGGGCCGCCAGCAGCGAGCCCTGCGGGGCGCGCGCCGCGGCCGCGTGCGCGAAGGCGTCGGCCTTCTCCCGCGAGCCGTGCCACTGCGCGCCCCAGTAGTGCAGCGCCGCGAGATGGGCGCCCATGTGCTCCGGGGCCCGGTCGATGACCTTCGCCCATAGCTCGTCGAACTCCGCCTCGGGGTACGCCAGTCCGCGCGCGATCGCCAGTTCCGTGATGTACGGGACCGGGTCCCCCGGAGCCAGCAGCGCGGCCTTGCGGCACGCCTCCCGGGCCTCCTCCAGGATGATCCGGTGGTCCTCGGAGCCGACCCCGCCCGAGTGCCGCCACGCCTGTTGCACCAGCAGCTCCGCGTGCACCTGAGCGCCGCCCGGGTCCTTCTCCGCCTCCAGCCGCCACGCCTTCAGCCACTGCGCGCCCGTCCCGGGCTGCGCCATCAGCTCCAGGGCCGCGGCCCCGCCGAAGGCCTGCACGCGCTGCCAGCGCCGCTCGCCCTCCCGCGGGGTCCCGGCGAGCAGCTGGGAGGCCGCCTGCCACCGGCCCGTGAGCCGTACGTTGTCGAGGGCGTCCATCAGGTCCTGGTCGGGCCCGGGGACGCGGACGTCGAGCTCTTCCTGCCGGTCGAATCCGTAGTTCGCCGGGTCGGCGGCGTCCGGGCTGCCCGGTGCGACCAGGCGGATGGCGCCGGCGCCGTACCGACGCCGGAGGAACGGACCGAGAACGAACACGAGCATGAGCACCGCGAACACGAACCACAGAATCTCCATACCTCCAGCGAACCAGACCGGGCGGGGAGCAGGCCAATAGGGGGCCCCGCCCCGGGCGGGCATAGCATCGGACCATGAGCGACGACAGCCACGAGCACCAGAGCTTCGAGACCCGCGCGATCCACGCGGGCAATACGGCGGACCCGCTGACCGGCGCGGTCGTACCCCCGATCTACCAGGTTTCCACCTACAAGCAGGACGGCGTCGGAGGGCTCCGCGGCGGCTACGAGTACAGCCGCAGCGCCAACCCGACCCGGACCGCGCTGGAGGAGAACCTCGCGGCCCTGGAGGGCGGCCGTCGCGGTCTCGCCTTCGCGTCCGGGCTCGCCGCCGAGGACTGCCTGCTGCGTACGCTGCTCGCCCCGGGCGACCACGTGGTCATCCCGAACGACGCGTACGGCGGCACCTTCCGCCTCTTCGCGAAGGTCGTCTCCCGCTGGGGCGTGGAGTGGTCGGTGGCCGACACCTCCGACGCCGAGTCGGTACGGGCGGCCCTGACCCCGAAGACGAAGGTCATCTGGGTCGAGACCCCCTCCAACCCGCTGCTCGGGATCACCGACATCGCCGTCGTCGCCGACATCGCGCGGTCGGCCGGCGCCAAGCTGGTCGTGGACAACACCTTCGCCTCGCCGTACCTCCAGCAGCCCCTGGCGCTGGGTGCGGACGTCGTCGTGCACTCGCTGACCAAGTACATGGGCGGGCACTCCGACGTGGTCGGCGGCGCGCTGGTCGCCGCGGACGCGGCGCTGGGCGAGGAACTGGCCTACCACCAGAACGCTATGGGCGCGGTGGCCGGTCCGTTCGACTCCTGGGTCGTGCTGCGGGGCATCAAGACCCTGGCCGTGCGCATGGACCGGCACGCGGAGAACGCGGGCAAGGTCGTCGAGCTGCTCAAGCGCCACCCGAAGGTCACCAACGTCCTCTACCCGGGCCTGCCCGAGCACCCGGGGCACGAGGTCGCCGCCAAGCAGATGCGCAACTTCGGCGGCATGATCTCCTTCCAGGTCGCCGGCGGCGAGGAAGAGGCGGTCGCGGTCTGCGGGCGCACCAAGATCTTCACCCTGGCCGAGTCCCTGGGCGGCGTCGAGTCCCTGATCGAGCACCCGGGCCGCATGACGCACGCGTCGGTGGCCGGCTCGGCCCTGGAGGTCCCGGCGGACCTGATCCGCCTGTCGGTCGGCATCGAGAACGCCGACGACCTCGTCGCGGACCTGACCCAGGCCCTGGGCTAGGGCGCGCTTTAGAAGTCCCGCCTGGCCTGCGGCGTCTGGCACCGCACCTCGCCGCGTTGTCGGGGCGCCCGAGTACTCCGGTACACGGGCGCCCCTCCGCC
>NZ_JBSGZP010000327.1:7493-7945 GCF_053611065.1 Streptomyces sp. NPDC054840 | reverse complement strand
GTTAGGGTAGCGGTTGAGCACGGCGACCGCGCGGTCGCCGTTCGCCAGCGGCCGCACCAGGATCTCGAAAGTGGCGTTGGAGGAGACCACGGAGCCCTGACGGCCCATCGGGTCCTGGTCCAGCTGGATCATCCGGGTGTTGCCGAGGGCCGTGAGGCCCGCCGGGGTCAGCTTCGAGACGTCGGACGAGAGGATGAAGGGGGATGCCATCATGGCCCACAGGGCGACCTGGCTGCGGCTCTCGGCGGCCGTGAGCCCGGGGGCGCCCGCGATCAGGAAGTCGGGGTCGTTCCAGTTGCCGGGGCCCGCGTACCGGCCGAGCCAGCGGTTGTAGCCGTAGTTGCCCATGACGGCGCTCCACCGCGAGGTGGCAGGTGCGGCCGGGTTGTAGACCTTGATGTCCTTGCCCTCGCGCCACAGCTGACTGGTCTCGCCGACCCAGCCGAGCACCT